>DASYWL010000338.1:0-2578 GCA_035936055.1 Thermomicrobiales bacterium | reverse complement strand
GTCCTGGGAACAGGAGGCGGTGCTGGCGGCGACGTCCGACGACACCGTCCAGACCCGCCTCTACGACCTGATCGGGGAGCGCCCCTTCCCCGCCGAGAACCCGGACCGGATGCTGCGCAACGCCTTCATCGACCGCTGGACGAATCGAGAGTCCGAGATTCCCGCCCAGCGGGAGGCGCTGCAAGCGGAAGTTGCGGCGGGGCATGAGCACGCTGATCTGGCGGTGGCCGGGGTGAGCGCGGGCGTCTCCGCGGGACTGATCGCGTCGGCGCGGCCGGCGGGCGAGATCGTGCGGGACATCGTGCAGGAGGCCGAGGAT
Organism: Thermomicrobiales bacterium; assembly: GCA_035936055.1. Classification (GTDB taxonomy): domain Bacteria; phylum Chloroflexota; class Chloroflexia; order Thermomicrobiales; family UBA6265; genus JACCVC01. Next base: position 2,259 of record DASYWL010000338.1, on the reverse strand, counting down.
CTGCTGCGCGAGCGGCCACGGAAGCTGCTCGGCTGATCGTCCCCTCTTCGCCCATCCCAGCCGAATGAACAGGGATAAGGCACGCAGCGCGGTTGCCAGACGGCGCCACCCGGTCGCCCGCTCCCCTGCGGTCCATCGGACGGACGCTCCTCGGAGCCGCCACCGAACCAGCGAGTACGGTGAAACGGACTTAACTGTTGAGCGCCGTCTCGGCGCGTTCCAGTGCGGTGACGTGTTCGTCCACTGAGGCGAATCCTGCCCCGATCGTGCTGACTGTCAAGTGCGTCGCCCCGTGCGCGGCCCACCTGGGCACCGGCACCTAGGCCAGGGTCAGGAACGGTTCGACCCCGTCCGTGGCCGATTGATGGCGTCGTGCGATGCCCTATCCGGATCGCGCCTTTCGGTGCACACTTGTGCCGCCCATCGATGGTGCGTTGACCGCACAGCTTGTGCATCGACAGAAGGAATAACCGGACCACGAATGAATCACTCCACGGAACAGCGTGCCGCGTCCGCGTTGCCGGCAAGCGTCAATTCCTTGCCGCGCCCCGACGACCCCGCGCAAAGCTCCTTCCGCTCCTTCTGGATGGGTGGATTCGAGGCTGCCGGCCACATCAACGAGTCTGGTGCGCGGGTGAACATGCTCGCCGCTACCCAGCACGACCGCTATGTGGCCGAGGACTTCGCCCTCGTGCGAAGCGTGGGCATCGGGACGGTCCGCGAGTCGGCCCAGTGGCACCTGATTGACCGCGATGGTGCGCTCGACTTTTCCACGCTCGCGCCAGTCGCGGAGGCCGCCCAGGCGGCGGGCGTCCAAGTGCTTTGGACGCTCTGCCACTATGGTTGGCCGGAGGATCTCGACCTCTTCTCTGATGAGCTGGTGGCCCGCTTCGCCGCCTACTGCGAGGCGGCGGCGCGCTTCCTGGCGTCCTACAGCGACGACCCGCCGCTCTACGCGCCGATGAACGAGCTCTCCTTCTTCAGCTGGGCATGTGGCGACGAAGGGCTCTTCCATCCTTATGTGCGTGACCGTGGCGTGGAACTCAAGCGCCACCTCGCGCGGGCGGTCATCGCCGGCTGCGAGGCCATCCTGCGTGCCGACTCGCGTGCGCGTCTCTGCCACATTGAGCCGATCATCAACGTCTTCCCGCCGCTGGACAGACCGGACTTGGTCGAGGAGGCGGCTGCCTTCCACGAGCTCCAGTTCGCCGCCTGGGATCTTCTCGCCGGCCGCCAGAATCCGGAGATCGGCGGCCACCCACGCTACCTCGACCTGATCGGTGTCAACTTCTACTACGACAACCAGTGGGAGTATCTCGGCAAACGGCTCCGTTGGACCGACGTGCCGCGCGATGCTCGCTGGGTGCCGGTACGCGAGTTGCTGGCCAATGTATGGCGACGGTATCGGCGTCCCCTCTTCGTCGCCGAGACGAGCAATTTCGGCGCGGGCCGTGTGCCTTGGCTGCGGGAGATGGCGGCCGAGGTCCGGGCAGCGATCGACCTCGGCGTGCCGGTGCAGGGCGTCTGCCTCTATCCCATCATCGACCGCCCCAGCTGGCATGACCCTGACCACTGGCACAACAGCGGTCTTTGGGATCTGATCCCAAACGAGACCGGTCGTCTCGAGCGTGTCCTCTATGAGGAGTACGCGGCTGAGCTGGTCGCTGCTCGCGTGCTGCTACCGGATCAGTAGGCGGAGAGCCGGATGGACGGACGGAACTGCCCCGTTGACCCGGCTTCCTGACCGCGCGCTCACCACCCTAGGGGGATGGACGCGTTGAACGCAACCGGATCGAGCACACGATCAACCGACTCAAGCAGCATCGGGCAATTGCCACCCGGTACGAAGAACTGGACGAGACCTATCATGCGCTCATCACCCTCGCGGCGATCCAGCCCTGGCTGCCGGTTTGAAACCAGCCTCTAAGTGCAAGCAAAGAAGTTCCGTGGAGTGAGATCGGGAATGCGCACGCGCTGCATGGCTGATTCTGGTCGTAGTGCTGATAGAGATTCACCAGCAGCGCCTCTGCGTACTGCGCCCGAGATGATGGTGCTGTGAACTAACGAACTCCTGCTACGTCTCGCCAAGAGCGCGGAACGGTGTGCAAGGGAGTCCTGTACCACGCCTGTGGTGGGGTGTGAGGCCTTGTTGCTTACCTCCCATGTCCTGTCGCCAAGACAAGCACCGAAATGTTTATTTTCTCTCGGTTGGTGGACACCAACGCGGCAGTGTCACTCATTATGGTGTTACTTACTCTG
>DASYWL010000337.1:0-7556 GCA_035936055.1 Thermomicrobiales bacterium | reverse complement strand
AGGCTGGTCGGGGTCTCGACGGTTGCCGGGAATGTGCCGGACCACGTGGCGACGGCGAACACGCTGAGCGTGCTTGCCTGGCTGGGCGCGGAGCCGGTGCCGGTACACCGCGGGGCCAGCCGCCCGCTGGCGCTGCCGTACTACGACGCCGTGCAGGTACACGGCGGGAACGGGCTCGGAGGTGCTGAACTCGGCGGAAGCGCGGCCAAGGAGGCGCGGACCAACGGCGTTCAGGCGATCCTGGACGCCGCAGAGGCGCACGACGGGCTGCTGGTCCTGGCTGCGTTGGGTCCCCTGACCAACCTCGCCATGGCGCTAAGCATTCGTCCGGGTCTCGTAGACCAGGTCCAGAAGCTCACCCTCATGTGCGGTGCCTTTACAATTCCAGGGAACGTCACACAGCACGCCGAGTACAACGCGTTCGCCGATCCGGATGCGGCCAGCCAGGTAATGGGTGCCCGCTGGAACGAACTCCTTGTCGTCGGGCTCGACGTCACGCATCAGACGATCTTTGCGCGAGATCAGTGGGACGCGTTGGAAGAGGACGGATCGGCATCGGCCGAACTGGTCCGCCGGATCACGGAACGAACCTTCAAGGAGCGAGGCGTCGACGCGCTCTACCTGCATGACCCGCTGGCCGTCGCCGTAGCACTCGACGATTCGCTGCTGAGGACGGAGCAGCAAGCGGTCAGCGTGAATACTGCCGGCGACGACCACCGTGGCAAGACGACGCTCGCCGGTAACGGGGCGGCCAGGATCGCACTGCAAGTGGACGCGGAGCGATTCGAGCGATGGTGCGCGGAGCTTCTGGATCTGCCGGCGTCCGGCAAGAGGGAGCCACGGGATCGCATCGAGTAGTCGCAACGAGACACGTGCTCGCCCGAGGTCGAATCTGCAGTGGCGCGCTTCCGCGAGGCTGCGGCGCGCTTCAGGCAGTACGGGAGACGGCGATGTCGAGGATCTCTTCGAAGTGCCGGCGAACGTCGGGGTTGCGGACCACATCGAGGCGCGCTCGTGCCGAGGCGATATAGCCGTCGGCCATTTGGATCGCCATTTCGAGCGCTCCGGATGCCCTGATGGCATCGACAAGGCCGTTCACTCCGGCGTCACGTGTTTCCTCGCCGGCGATGACCCGTTCGACTATCTCGAATTCGTCCGAACCCTCGTCGAGCCCCTCGAGGTAGTACATCGTCGGGAGAGTGACCACGCCCTGGCGGAGGTCGTTGCCCGCTGGCTTGCCGATGGCCTGGGACTGTTCCCGAAGGTCAAGGACGTCGTCGATGATCTGGAAGGCCATACCGAGGTCCGCGCCGTAGCCCTTCATCTGCTCGATGTCGGCCTCGGAGGCGCCACCGATAACAGCGCCCATCTCGGCAGCACCGGCAAAGAGGGACGCGGTCTTGCCGTAGATTCGCTTGAGGTACTCATCCCGTTCCTGCCGAACGTTGTGCGCACTCAGCATTTCCCGCAGTTGCCCGTCGCAGATGTCGCCGAGGGAGGAGGCGAAGATGGCCACGACGCGTGGGTTCTGCGTTGCGGCGGCGAGGATAGCGCTTTGCGCGAAGAGAAAGTCGCCGATCAGGATGACCGCGCCTGTGTTTATTCGGGAGTTCAGAGTCGGCTGGCCGCGGCGGATGGAGGCTCGGTCGATGCTGTCGTCGTGGACCAGCGAGGCCGTGTGCAGCAGTTCCACCCCGGCTGCAGCGGTGATCAGCCGATCACGGTCGTAGGTGAAGGCCTTGCCGGCGAGCAGGAGCACGATTGGTCTCAGCTGCTTGCCGCCGGCCTCGACGATGTCACGCACCATGCCGGAGACTATCGGGAAGTCAACACGAGCGGCATCGGCGACACGGTCGCGAACGAGGTCGAGATCCTCGCGCATGACGTCGAATATGTTCGATGTCTCGACCCTCACTGGCGCCCTCGCTGGTAGGCCCTTCCCGTCTTCACGGGAAGAGCGGGCATGCTGGTCGTGATTATCCGCGGATAGAAACAACGGTGTCAAACAGTCCCCGTACTGCAGGTACCTGTGCTGGCCTCCCTTCTGGCAACTTCGCCGCATTGCTGCGGTGGGATGGGACCAACGGCGCCACCGGCGGCTCGAGAGGACAAGCGCCTGGCGGTTGCCGGCGCATCACGCTCTGGAGGAAGCAGCTCGAATCAGGCTCCGGCCGCCAGAACGGTTACCCTATGAGAGGATCTACAGGAACCGGGCACCGGTCGGCCTGCTGGTTCGATGCTCGAGGTCAGGTTGCGGCCGGGGACGCAGGACCTTGCCCGATGCGGGCTCGCGCGCGCCGACGCAGACGTTCGCCACGACCGGACAGGCGTGGCGGAGGGGTTGAGGCGAGCGACTGGATGCTCTGGAGTGATGCGTTCGAGCCTGAGGCCGACGCAATTCGCAGATGCATGTTGACCGATACGTGTGGAAAGGCGTCGAGCATGATCGGCACTCGGAATGTGAGCTCAACCCTAAGTGTTGCGATCTCGACAGGCATCGCGCTGCTGCGTCTGGCGCGCCCTCAGCAGTGGGTCAAGAACGCGGTGGTGCTGGCGGGGATGGTCTTTGCCGCTCTCAGCGACCGCCCAAGCGCAATCGTCGACGCTTTAGTCGCGCTGCTCGCATTCATCGCCGCCAGCAGTGCGATCTACGTCGCCAACGACCTCCGGGACATGGAAGCAGATCGGCATCACCCCCTCAAACGGACGCGCCCACTGGCAACCGGCGCTGTCCAGCCAAGAACCGCCGCGTGGTTCGCGGTGGGTCTCGTCGTGCTCTCGCTGGCTGTATCCGTGCTGCTGACACCGGTGCTGGCGCTGACGGTCGCGATATACCTGCTGATCATGACCGGCTACAACCGGTGGTTCAAGCAGGTGCCGATCCTCGACGTGACAGTGATCGCGTTCGGTTTCGTCCTGCGCGCTGTGGGTGGTGCAGTGGCGGTCGGCGTGCCGATTTCGCCGTGGCTGCTGCTCTGCGCCTTCCTGCTGGCGCTCTTCCTCGGCTTTGGCAAGCGGCGGGCGGAGCTGATCGAGCTTGGGGATGGCGCCACCCGGCATCGCCAGTCGCTTGGCGGCTACACGGCCCCGCTCCTCGACCAACTTGTTGCCATCACGGCAGTCAGCGCACTGGTCACCTACGCCGTATACACGGTGGTATCCAGGAGTGTCCCGGCGAACGATTTGATGCTCTTCACTGTGCCCTTTGTAGCCTTTGCCATCTTCCGGTACCTGTTCCTCGTGTACGGGCGGGGTCTGGGTGGCAGCCCTGAGAGCCTCCTGTTTCGCGATGGCTGGCTCCTTGCGACAGTCGCGCTGTGGGGGATCGCCGCGCTGGTGATTGTGCAGACTCACGGCGACCCTTCGCTGGTTCTCGTTGGTAACGATAGTTGATACGAATCGTAGCAATTACCTGCTTCGAGAGTTATAATTCGTGCAGTCGTGAGACGGCGGCATGCTCGGGCATTGACGCCTGTTTCGCATCCGAGAGAAACGTGGAGGAAGCATGATCGTGATTCGCCGAGGGCGACCGCGTCCGGCGACGCGAAAGTCCAACGAAGTAGACGAGGTCGTGCGGGCGCTCATGTCCGGCCAACGGTCGGTGGGGATGCGCTCGTTTCAGACCTGGCGGCCCATGCTCGACGTGTACTCCACCGGAGACGCGTTCGAGGTGGTGGCTGAGTTGGCGGGCATGCGCGGCGACGACATCGATGTTCTGATCGAGGGCGATGTCCTGGTGATCAGCGGTGTTCGCGAACGGCCGGCTGCCGATAACTGCCTCTCGTACTACGAGGCCCGCATCCCTTTCGGGCCCTTCCGGGCCGAGGTTGTGGTGCCCTTCGAGATCGACTGGGAGGCGACGACTGCCGATTACACCAACGGGTTCCTGACTGTCTCGCTGCCGCGACGCCAGCCGCACGCCGTTCCTGTGCGCCGCCGAGATTCGGCTGATGAGGCGGAAGAGAGTGAGATCGATTCATGACGAATGAAGAGCTGAAGAATCAGCAGCATGCTGAGCAAGAGACCCCGGACGAAGAGCGAACCGAGGAACAGACGCTGAAGGCAGACGTTACCCAATCCACGCCTGACCCCCAGGCGGAGCATCGGCCTTCTGGCGATGACGCTGGGGGCACTGCTGACATGGCGGAGAACGAGGAGCTGCTGCTCCCCCTTCTGCCGCTGCGTGGAACGGTCGTCTTTCCACAGACGCTGGTTCCGCTGGCTGCGGCGCTGCCGCGGTCGCTGCGCCTGATCGATGATGTGATGTCCGACGATCGCACGGTTGCGATGGTGCTGCAGAAGGACGCCGAAAACGAACACGCGGGCCCAGAAGACATCCTCGAGATCGGAACGATCGCCACGATCCACCAAATGATGCGCGTGCCGGATGGTACGGTGCGCCTGGCAGTTCAGGGTCGCGAGCGGATGAGGATCGTCGAGGTCGTGCAGGAGGAGCCGTTCCTCAAGGCGCGGGTGATTCGGATTCCCGAGCCGCCAGAGGACTCGGTCGAGGTCGAGGCGCTCTCGCGCAACCTCGTTGACCTGTTCCAGCGGCTGGTCGGGCTCGTTCCGCACCTGCCCGAGGAGTTGATCACGGCGGCGATCAATATCGATGACGACCCGCGGCATCTCGTCTACCTCGTCGCATCCAACCTGCGGATGGAGGCTGAGGAGCGCCAGAAGCTGCTGGAGATCGACTCGATTTCGCAGAAGTTGCGCGAGCTCAACGCGTTCATCACCAAGGAGCTCGACGTCCTCGAGCTGGGCCGGAAGATCCAGACCGACGTTCAGGACGAGATGTCGAAGTCGCAGCGCGAGTACTTCCTGCGCGAGCAGATGAAGGCCATCCAGCGTGAACTTGGTGAGGAAAGCGAGACTGAAACAGAGGTCAACGAGCTTCGTGAGAAGATCGAATCGTCCGGCATGCCGGAGGAAGCGGAGCGCGAGGCCCGGCGCGAGCTGGATCGTCTCTCCAAGCTGCCACCTGCAGCCGCCGAGTACGGCGTGATCAAGACCTATCTCGACTGGCTGACGGCGCTGCCGTGGAACGTCACTACGGAAAACGAGATCGACATCGCCAAGGCGCGGCAGATCCTGGACGAGGACCACTACGGCCTCGATCGGATCAAGGACCGCATCCTGGAGTACCTCGCTGTGCGCAAGCTCAAGCAGGATCAGGCCACTGAGGAGGGCGAGCCGCTCGTCCACCGGGAGCCGATTCTCTGCTTTGTGGGTGCGCCCGGCGTTGGCAAGACGAGCCTCGCGCAGTCCATTGCTCGAGCGTTGGATCGCGAGATGACGCGCATGTCGCTCGGTGGTGTACGCGACGAGTCGGAGATCCGCGGTCACCGTCGCACCTACGTCGGTGCGATGCCCGGCCGGATCATCCAGGCAATCCGCCGGGCGGGCTCGAAGGACCCGGTGTTCGTGCTGGATGAGGTCGACAAGCTCGGCAGCGACTGGCGCGGTGACCCGTCCTCGGCTCTGCTTGAGGTGCTCGATCCCGAGCAGAACGACTCGTTCCGGGATCACTACCTCGATGTTGCCTTCGACCTTTCACAGGTGATGTTCATCGCCACCGCGAACTTCCTGGATCAGATCCCGGCTCCGCTGCGCGACCGGATGGAGATCCTCGAGCTCAGTGGATACACCGATGAGGAGAAGCTGAACATCGCCCGCCGGTACCTCGTTCCGAAGCAAATGAAGGCGAATGGCCTGAGGAGCGTTGAGGTCGAGTGGTCGGACGAGGCGCTGATGGCGGTCATCCAGCACTACACTCGCGAGGCGGGTGTCCGCAACCTCGAGCGCGAGATCGGCACCGTCGCCCGCAAGCTTGCCACGGCCCTGGCCTCGGAGAAGGAGATCCCGCAGCGCATCGGCAAGGCGGAAATCCGTGAGTACCTGGGCCGGCCGCGATTCTTCTATGAGGAGCGAGCGGCGCGCACGGCGCTGCCGGGTGTGTCGATCGGAGTCGGCGTGACTGGTGTCGGTGGCGACATCATGTTCATTGAGGCCACCCGCATGGCGGGCAAGGGCTCAATGACGATCACGGGCCAGCTGGGCGACGTGATGAAGGAGTCGGCATCGGCGGCGATGGCGTTCGTGCGATCCCGCGCATCGGACCTCGGTCTCGATCCTCGGTTCTACGAGACGGCGGACATCCACCTGCATGTACCTGCCGGTGCGACGCCGAAGGACGGGCCTTCGGCCGGTACGGCAATGACGACGGCGCTCACCTCGCTGCTCTCCGGTGTGCCGGTGCGTGACGACGTCGCGATGACCGGCGAAATCACGCTCCGCGGACAGGTGCTGCCCGTCGGTGGCATCAAGCAGAAGGCGCTGGCGGCACAGCGTGCGGGCATCACGACCTTCATCCTGCCCAAGCGGAACGAGGTCGACCTCGATGACCTGCCCGAGGAGCTGCAGGAGGGCATGACCTTCGTGCTCGCCGAGACGATGGACGATGTGCTCAAGGCAGCCATGCCGGACGAGTTCTTCGATCGCACGGTGAACTTCGACACGGGCGGCGCTCCCGAAACCCATGAGGCTAACGAGCCAGTCGATCGCCAGGCGGCAAGCAGCGTCGCCTGAGCACCAGTAGGAGACGCAATCCAACCGGCGCCACGCTCAGCTTAAGCATGGCGCCGGTTCGGTGTCTGCCTCTTGATGGCTGTCAGGTCGTAATGGCCGACTTCTTCGTGGCGGCCGGGACAAATGCCGAGAAGAGCCGGGCATCGTTTTCGTACTCCGGTGCCAGCGTCTCCGGGTGCCACTGCACGCCGATGCCGAACGACATCTCCGGGTGCCAGATGGCCTCGATTGTTCCGTCATCGGCCCGCCCGGCGAGGCGGAGTGGCTCCGGGACGCGGGTGAGAGCCTGACGGTGGAAAGAGTTCACCATCAGCTCTGTCTTGCCGAGCAGTGAACTCACCGCGTTCGGCGTGTTCTCCAGTACAACCAGGTGTGATTGCTGATGCTAGGTGAAACCGGCCTTGTGCTGGCGATGTTCGAACTCGCCGGAGACCACCTCGCTGACATGCTGGTGGGGCGAGCCGCCGAACGCCACGGACATTACCTGGATGCTTCGACAGACGGCGAGCATTGACACATCGCGCTCGGCAGCGACCTAAATGAGCGCAAACTCGAATGGGTCATGAACTTCATCGATGCCATGGGTCTCCTCGTGGCGCTGTTGTCCGAAGCGCGCCGGGTCGAGATCTCCACCGCCGCTGATGGCCAGGCCCTCGATTACATTCAGCATCTCGGCCGGCGTGACGGTGCGGTAGCGATGGAGCATCAGGCGTGGGGCGTTGCTTGACATCGGGGTGGAGCGCGGCTAGAGTTGCTGGGCGCTCGGGCACAAGAGCCCGAGTGCCGACGGTGTCCGACCGGGTGCGGGGCCGAGACGCTCGGCATCCCGCGAACGGATGCGACACAGGCCCTTGACGGGGCGAGGCGAGCGGTGGTACACTGGTCGTCGCGCCTGAAGAGGGCGGCTCGCCTGGCGGGGCGCGGCTCGGGGATCGCACGGCGGTCACCGAGGCGGGCTTGACAGG
>DASYWL010000336.1:0-2678 GCA_035936055.1 Thermomicrobiales bacterium | reverse complement strand
TGTGGTGAGCGGGTACGTGATCGGCCAGATGATCATCTCGGCAATGTTCGGCACGTTCTCCTACGTTGTGCTCTTCGTCCTCGATGTGCCGCAGCCGCTGCTGCTCTCGCTCTTCGGCGCCGTGGCGGTGGCGATCCGATCATCGGCGTGCCGGTTGCAACGATCGCGGCGATGGCGATCGCGCTCTCCGTGAGCTGGCAGACCTCGCTGATCGTGTTCGGGGCGTTCATGGCCTATCAGCAGTTCGAGAACTACGTGCTGCTTCCGCGCGTCTACGGAAACACACTGCAGGTGACCTCGCTGAGCATCCTCGTCGGTGTGCTCGTCGGCGGGCAACTGCTGGGGATCCTCGGCATCGTGCTATCGCTGCCGCTGACAGCGTCGATCCCCGTGATCGAGCGTGTCTGGCGCGAGCAGATCCCGGAAGATATCGAGGAGCTGGAGCGGGAGGCCCCCGTCACGCGCGAGCCGACCCCGACTGAGCTGGTCAGAAGTGAGCGCGCCTGACGGCGACCACCCAGATGCGAGCGACGAGGCAGCCACCTGCCAGCAGATCTGCCTGGGTCTCTACGCGCGAGTCTCGTTGCGTAGCCCTGAAGATGAGCGTCATGCAACCACGCGGCGCCGCTCATGATCGAACCCTCCCATTTGCAGGGCGGGTCTACCGCGTGAGATGATCTCGGGGATTCCGCGTATCGACGCGGCAGGGAGGGCTTCGCGGTGACGCTTGCCAGGCGTCACTCCTCGCCGTCGAGGGGAGCCACCAGCTCCGGCGTGTTGTTCTGTGGCGAGTTGACCGCTCGGCTCACCTCGTGCATCTCCACCGATCCGTCGGGGGCCGGGGAGAGCAGGTGGACCAGCGGCTCCACCTCGGTCTCCTCGCGGTCGAGCCAGTCCGGCATGACATCGTCGTCGAGCGCGACTGGCATGCGGTCGTGAAGGGCGCTGACGTCCGCGTTCGCGTCGGTCGTGAGAATGGTGAAGCTCTGGATCGGCTCGCCATCCGGCCCGGCGTTGGCTTCGTCCCACAAGCCGGCGAAGAGGAAGAGATCGTGGTCCTTTGGGTGGATGAACCACGGCTGCTTGCCGCCACCACCCGCGCGCTGCTGCCACTCGTAGAAACCGTTGGCGGGTACGAGACAGCGTCGCTGGCTGATGAGCGGCTTGAACATCGGCTTCTCGGCGACCGTCTCGCTGCGGGCGTTGATCGGCATCACCTTCGGGCGTTGCCCGGGCTTGGTCCACTTCGGGATCAGCCCCCAGTGCATTCCCTTCACGACCCAGGCGTCGTCCTCCTCGACCACGACGGGCAGGGTCTGGGTCGGGGCGGCATTCCAGTTGGGAGGCAGCTCGAAGTCGTAGCGGAAGGGCACCTGCGACAGCCGCTCGCTGAGCTCCTGGTAGTCCTCGATGACGTAGCGTCCGCACATGGTCGTGATCCTTTCCGAGCGCGAATCAATCGGTCCGCTGGTGAAACGATACCCGGGCCGGAGGCGCGTACGCATCCAGCCCAGGTCCGGAAGGGGGAGGGGATTGGGAATGGTGCGGGTGCTTCATCCAACGTTACGCCGCTGGCCGGTCCCGCTGCTCGTCGCGCGGCAGGAGCGGGGTGCGCTGCCCCTGCGGCTGGGTCGCCGGACGGGCGGGCGCGATGCTGATAACGATATCTTCGGTCGGGCGGTCCGGTTGGCGCCGGGCACTGGTGGTGCCGGTGAGCACCGGCAGGAGGGCCATGGCACCGAAGAGCAGCAGCCAGAAGACGAGCAGGGCGTCGATCAACAGAGTCGTCATGTCTCAGTTCCTTTCCCCCGGCCTGGCCGGGATGCATCAACGTTTGATCCGTCACGGGCTGCGCTTCGGCACAGCGCCGGCAAATCCGCGGCCGAGCGATCTCGGCCGATGCTGGTGCGGGGAACCGGGGCGGGATTGACTCGGGGCCGAGCCACCCGGCTGAACCACTTATGCACTGTACGTACGCACATACGGTGCCACGGTGTCAAACTTGAGCCGTCCGCGACTCGCTCCGTCGGGGCAGAGCGGTATCGATACGAACGCATGTTCTCATGTCGGTGCCCGGCTGTCAAGACATTTCTGGGACGAATGTTCGCGTACGTTCGCGGCCCTGATGGGCGATGGCGCAAGGACGACCCGGCGGGCATGCCTCCCAGACCGCTGGGACGGGGCTCAGGAAGCGGGTGTTGCCGTTGCGCCCATGCCGGGGAAAGGCGCGGGTGTTCTCCGGAGTATCGCCCCGATCATGCCTGGCCGTGTGGGTCAGGCAACCGGTCTCGACGAGTGGCGCAAGTGCAGGAAGGCGAGCATGCCTGCCAGCATGCGGGCCAAGCGACCGATCTGGTGCGGCCAGGGTGGCAGGGGAACGGTCACGATCGGGGCGGACGGCCGATGATGTGCCATGGTGTGGAGATCAATCTGACAGCTCTGCGCTGCTTCGACATCGGAAACGTTCAGTCCTGGAAACATGGCGGTCGCTCCTTGATGCGGGGGTGATGGTCTTCGTTGCAGCGCGCGGCCGGGAATCCATGGTGATATCGACCGTTCCCGGTGCCGGTGAGCTGAGCGAGCATGCCTGCTGGGCCCACCTGCAGGATGCGCTTCCGGCCCCGCTGCCGCCTCGGTAGATGTACGTATTCGTGTTTCGGTGTTGGGCGGATTCCTGT
>DASYWL010000335.1:0-11120 GCA_035936055.1 Thermomicrobiales bacterium | reverse complement strand
CGGAGCCTGTACCGACTGGCGATCGACACCGGCCTGCGGCAAGGCGAACTCCTGGCACTGCAGTGGGGCGACATCAACCTCGAGCGCGGCATCCTGATGGTAACCCGCAACCTCACCGGATCACGAGCTGAATACGACGATGCCGGGAACAAGATCGCAGGTGCGCTGCAGTTCACCACGCCGAAGACGAAGGCCGGTGTGCGGATCGTACCCTTTCCGCTTGCCTCGGCAGAGGCGCTGCGGAATCAGCAGGCCTACGTCGATCAGCTGCGCGACGCGGCAACGACCTGGACCGAGCATGACCTCGTGTTTCCCTCTCGCGTCCGCACGCCACTCACGCCAACCAATGTCGGCAACCGCTTTCGGCAGCGCCGTGAGGCCGCAGGGATTCCCGACGCGGTGTTTCACTCCTTCCGGCATACCGCCACGAGCCGGCTCATGCTCGACAACATTCCCCATCCGATCGCCATGGCGCTCCTCGGACACAAGAATATCGACACGACCATGCTCTACACTCACGCCAGCGAAGAGAAGCTCATCGAAACGATGCGCGCCTACTTCGAGACGAAAACGGACCCTGAAGATGCATAGTGGTTGTAACATTGGCATTACAACCTATCCGTTTATTAGTATCGTATCTTGTGTTCACACACGATACGCCAGTATTCCGGAGCGTTTCGCCAGAGCACAGGCGGCTCGAGGCGAAAACTGTTGCACTCTTCCTTGCATTGCGCGTGGCACATCGGGTGACTCACTCGAGCGTCCAGCCATGATCACACCTTGGGAGTGAGACCACATGACGGACAACGGCGGCGCTGGTGACGTTCGCGCGAAAGCGTGGGGAGGCCGGTTCATGGAGGTGCCGGACGCCCGGCTCGAAGCCTTCAATGCGTCGGTGACGTTCGATATTCGTCTTGTCAGCGAGGACATTCGGGGGTCGATCGCGCATGCGAGAATGCTCGGCGCGCAGGGCATCATCCCGGTGGACGACGCCGAGGCGCTGGAGCTCGGCCTCTGGCGCATCCTCGATGAGGTGGAGGCGGGAGAGTTCGTCCTCACCATCAGTGACGAGGATGTGCACACCGGGGTCGAACGACGCCTGCGCGAGTTGGTCGGCCAGACCGCCGGCAAGCTGCACACCGGGCGCAGCCGGAACGACCAGGTCGTCAACGACGTCCGTTTCTGGACTCGCCAGCGGCTCGCCTCGATCGTCGATGGTCTCAACAACCTCTGCGACGCGCTGCTCGATCTCGGCGAGCGGTATCGCGACGCCATCATGCCGGGGTACACCCACCTCCAGCGTGCTCAGCCCGTGCTCGTCGCCCACCACATGCAGGCCTATGTCGCCATGTTCCAACGGGACATCGAGCGCATCCGGCAGGCGTGGGCACGTACGAATGTCCTGGCACTCGGATCGGCCGCTCTCGCAGGGACGACCTACCCGATCGACCGTGAGATGGTCGCGAAGGATCTCGGCTTCGCCGAGGTGAGCATCAACAGCCTGGACGCCGTCTCCGATCGCGACTTCGTGATCGACACCCTGTCTGCGTCTGCCGTGATCGGCATGCACGTCTCCCGGCTCTCCGAGGAAGTCATCCTCTGGACGTCAGGCGAGTTCCGCTTCATGGAGCTGGCCGACCGCTTCTCGACGGGTAGCTCGATCATGCCGCAGAAGAAGAATGCCGACATTGCCGAGCTGGGCCGGGGCAAGAGCGGCCGCCTCTACGGCAATCTGATGGCCCTGCTGACCATCACGAAGGGGTTGCCGCTGGCATTCAACAAGGACATGCAGGAGGACAAGGAGCCGCTCTTCGACAGCATCGACACGGTGCTGGCGATCCTCGAGGTCTTCCCGCCGATGATGCAAAGCGCCACCTTCGACAAGGAGCGAATGGCCACAGCCGCAGTTGCCGACTTCACCCTCGCGACGGATGCCGCTGACCTACTTGCGAAACATGGCGTGCCGTTCCGCGAGGCACACCACGTGGTCGGCTCGCTGGTTGGGAAGTGCGTCTCCCATGGCAAGACATTTGCCGATCTGACTGACGAGGAGTGGACGGAGATCCACCCGGTGTTCTCTGAGGCACGGCCGCCGGTGGATGCATGGACAAGCGTTGCAGGCCGCGATAGCCTCGGTGGCACCTCCCCCGCGCAGGTCGAGCGAACCCGTGGATTGCAGCGCGAGGCGCTCGAATCGTCGCGCCAATGGGTCGCCGAGCGGCTCGCGGCGGAGCGGAACCTCTTCCAACGTTCGTGACTCTCCTCATCGACATGCTGGAATTGCGATGGAGCCAACCGTGACGCTGACGACAATCGAGACCGACCCGGTGATTCGGCAGATGCTGGATCACCCAGACACCGGCACCCCGCCGCGCGCGGCCTATCGCCTGCAGTTCAACCACACGTTCACCTTTGACAACGCCGCTGCCATCGTGCCGTGGCTGGCGGAGCTCGGCGTGAGTCACCTCTATGCCTCGCCGATCTTCCGAGCGACGCCTGGCTCGATGCATGGATACGATGTCGTTGACTACGGCGAGATCAACCCCGAAATGGGTGGTCGCGAGGCATTCGGTCGGCTCGTCTCGGTCGTCCTCGAGCATGGCATGAAGATCCTCGTCGACTACGTGCCGAACCACATGGGGATCGAGGGCGGCGCCAATGCCGGGTGGCAGGACGTGCTGGAGCACGGTCCCGCCTCGCCGTACGAGAGCTACTTCGATATCGACTGGTCGCCGATCATGAGCGAGCTGCGCGACAAGGTGCTCCTGCCGGTCCTCGGCGACCAGTACGGTGTCGTGCTCGAGAACGGCGAGCTGAACGTCCGCTACGATGCTGGCACCTTCACCGTCTGGTACTGGGAGACACCGCTGCCGGTCAACCCGGTCACCTACCCGGTGCTGCTGCGGCCAGTGTTGGAGCGGGTGAGCGAGACGCTCGATGAGGACGATCTCGACCGCCTCGAGCTGGAGAGCATCATCACGGCCTTCGAGCGTCTACCCGAGATGGAAACCAGCGACGTTCCAGGGGAGCATGATCCGCGATACCGCGAGCAACTCGTCACGCGACGGCGGCTGGAGGACCTCGCCGAGCGATCCGATGTGGTCTGCCAGGCAATCGAGGACACGCTCGTCGCTTTCAACGGCGAGGTTGGTGATCCCCGGTCATTCGATCGTTTGGACAACCTGCTCGGGCAGCAATCGTGGCGGGTGGCGTTCTGGCGCGTTGCCGGAGAGGAAATCAATTACCGCCGCTTCTTTGCGATCAACACGCTTGCCGCGATTCGGCAGGAGGAGCCGCGGGTCTTCCGCGAAACGCATCGGCTGTTGATGCAGCTGCTGGCGGCGGGCGCGATCAATGGGGTGCGCATCGACCATCCTGATGGTCTCTGGGATCCGGAAGGCTACTTCTTCGACCTTCAGGCCGAGTTCCTTGCCGTCTCCTCGCTGCGCGAGCAGGGCGTCGAGCCAGACCACCTCTACGAGGAGGAGCACGTCGAGACACTGGAGCGGCTGCGGGCGCAGGCACGTATTGCCGTCGAGGAGGGAGCGGCCGAACGCCAGCAGTGGCCGCTCTACGTGCTCGCCGAGAAGATTCTGGAGCACGGAGAGGCGCTGCCGGAAACCTGGGCGATAGCCGGCACGGTCGGGTACGACTTCGCGCACGCAACGACAGCACTCTTCGTCGATACTGCGTCGCGGCAGATGTTCGATCGCATCTTCAGCCGGTTCACCGGCGACTCCATCCGCTTTCCCGAGATGGTCTACCGGATGAAGCACCAGATGATGGATGAGGCGTTCCAGAGCGAGATTGCGGTGCTCAGCAACGCGCTCAATCGTATCGCCGAGGAGGACCGCCGCTACCGCGACTTCACCCTGAATAACCTGCGGGCTGCCCTCACCGAGATCATGGCTTCCTTCCCCGTCTACCGGACCTATACGACCTGTGCTGACGAGGGTGTCGAGGAGCGCGACCATCGCTATATCGACGAGGCCGTGGCGGCGGCGAGACGCCGGAGTTCCGGGCTCGATCCATCCGTCTTCGACTTTCTACACGAGGTGCTGGTGCTGCACGTGAGCCAGGAGCCAGGCGCAATCTCCCGCTTCAACCGGCGCTGCTACTTCGCGATGAAGTTTCAGCAGCTCTCCGGTCCGGTGATGGCCAAGGGGCTCGAGGACACCGCCTTCTATCGCTACAACCGGTTGGTGTCCCTCAACGAGGTAGGCGGTGATCCGAGCCACTTCGGCACCAACATCGAGGAGTTCCACCGGCAAAACCGGGTGCGTTTGCGCAGGTGGCCATACGCCATGCTCAACTCTTCTACCCACGACACCAAGCGCAGCGAGGATGTCCGGGCACGGATCAGCACTTTGAGTCACGACCCTGTTACGTGGCGGGCAGCGATCAACCGCTGGTCACGGCTCAACCGCAAGCTCAAGCGCAAGGTTGATCTTGCGCTTGCTCCGTATCGGACAGATGAGTATGTCATCTACCAGTCCCTCGTCGGCACGTGGCCGCTTGAGGGGTACCGCGAGACTGACCGGGCCGTGTACGTCGAGCGGCTGCAGGAGTATATGGTCAAGGTCGTGCGGGAGGCGGCGCGCTTCTCCAACTGGGTCAACCCAAACGAAGAGTACGAAGCGGCGCTGCGGGCGTTCATCGCCGGGCTCTTCAATCTGCGGCGCTCGGCCCGGTTCCTCGACGACATTGAGGCCTTCGTCCAGGAGCGGCTCACCACCGGACTCCAGCACGCGCTCGCTGCGCAGGTGCTGAAGCTGACGAGCCCGGGTGTGCCCGATATCTACCAGGGGACGGAGGTCTGGGATGACTCGCTGGTCGATCCCGACAACCGGCGTCCCGTCGACTTCGAGCGCATCTCCGCGCTGGCGAACCGATACGACGACATCGACGGAGCCTGGGAGCAACGCCTCGACGGTGCCGTGAAAGTCATGACGACGCGGGCGCTGCTGCAGGCGCGATCGGAGCATCCGAAGCTCTTCCTGACGGGCGAGTATCAGGCGCTCGAGGTGGGCGATGTCCCGGGACTCGCATACCTGCGGGTACGTGACGATCGCGCCTTGCTCGTTGCGGTCGGCTGGAGCCCGGCGTCGCTCGAAAACGGAACTGTCGAGCTGCCGGAGCGCTGGCGCTCCGCGCACTGGAGCGACGTGCTCCGGGACGGTAGTGCCGTTCAGGTTCGGGAGGGCGGTGATCTGCCCGTCGGGACGGGTGAGGGGCGCGACGGAATGCCCGTACGCGTGTTGATGGGTGTGATTGACGAGGGGGGCGATGCATGACCCGGCTGATGGAGATGGGGGCCAACCTCACGGGCGACGGCTGCCGGTTCGACGTCTGGTCGACCAATGCAGTCGACGTCGTTGTTGAACTCATCCAGGACGATCGCGTCTCGACGCATCCAATGGAGGCGTGCGGAGACAATCACTTCCGGGCGGAGATCGCGGGGGTAAGGGCAGGGGATCGCTATCGGTTCCGCCTTGACGGTGCAGGCGGCCTTCCGGACCCGTATTCACGGTTCCAGCCGGAGGGGGTCCATGGTCCCTCGGAAGTCATAGACCCTTCCAGCTTCAGTTGGTCCGATGACGGTTGGAGTGGGCTCTCGGCCGCAAATCTGGCGATCTATGAGCTCCACGTTGGCACGATGACTCCCGAGGGGACCTATGCCGGGCTGGAAGCCGAACTGGAGGCGATTCGCGATCTGGGCGTGACGGCGATCGAGTTGATGCCTGTCGCCCAGACACCGGGAACGCGCAACTGGGGGTACGACGGCGTCGACCTCTTCGCGCCGAATCACGTCTACGGGCGTCCCGATGATCTGCGGCGCCTCGCCGATGCGGCGCATCGTGTGGGGCTCGGCGTGATCCTCGACGTGGTCTACAACCACCTCGGCCCGGAAGGTGCCTACCTTTCCGCATACTCCGACGCCTACTTCAGTGAGACGCACCAGACGTCGTGGGGCGCCGGGCTGAACTGGGACGGACCCCACAGCCACTGGGTGCGGCAATTTGCGGTCGACAACGCCTGTTACTGGATCAGTGAGTTCCACATCGACGGGCTTCGGCTCGACGCGACCCACGCGATTCTCGACGACAGCCAGAAACACATCGTGCAGGAGCTGACCGAGGCGGCGCGCGACGCTACGGGTGATCGCGAGATCGTCATGATCGCCGAGGATGAGCGACACGACGTGACCCGCGTCCGGCTGGCGACGAGGGGCGGCGAGGGGCTGGATGGCGTCTGGGCGGACGATTTCCATCACGAGGTGCGTGTCCTGCTGACAAATGCCCACGAGAGCTACTATGCGCTCTACGACGGTACGACCGAGGACATCGCGCACGCGGTGCAGAACGGCTTCGGGCTGGAGCAACCGGAGCCGGAGGCTCAACCGGATGCGTCAGACGCCGCCTCGGCATTCGTCTTCTGCATCCAGAACCACGACCAGATCGGCAACCGCCCGTTCGGCAGCCGGCTGCACCATGAGATCAGCGAGGATCGTTACCGGGTGGCATCGGCGTTGCTGCTCTTCGCGCCGGAGACGCCGCTGCTCTTCATGGGACAGGAATTTGCCGCCTCGACGCCGTTCCTCTACTTTACCGACCATCCGCCCGAGCTGGGGAAACTGGTGACGGAGGGGCGCCGCAAGGAGTTTGCCGGTTTCAGGGCGTTCGACGATCCGCGCCTCCGCGACACGATTCCCGACCCGCAGGCGGAGTCGACCTTTCTCGTCTCGAAGCTCGATCTCTCCGAGCGAGAGACCAACGCCGACGTGCTCGAGCTCTACCGGACCCTGCTCCGGATCCGGCGCGAGGACCCGGTGCTGACGATCCAGGATTTCCGGCGGACGGATGCGTTTGCGCCGAGCGCTGAACTGGTCGTCGTCCATCGCTGGAATGGCATCGAGCATCGCGTGCTCGTTGCGAACTTCGGCCACCGGACGGAGATGCCCGCGACGTGGCTGGAGGCGGTCGAGGGCGGCCCAGGCGAAAGGTGGGAGATGATGCTCTCAACGAGCGAGGAACGATTCGGCGGCGGGGGACAGCGGCCGGAGATCGACATCGGTGCTCGTTCCCTAACGATGCCGGCCCGCACAGCTGCTATGTTCCGGTTCGGGCATCACTGACAAGCCTCGCCGTACGGCGGACGTGGCGGGGACGTGGCAGCATGGTGGCGTTCACTGGTCAGAGCCGTGATCGGGGTAGCAGATGCAGTCAGAGGTGGATCGGCGCACACTGTCTGCACAGGTTGCGCTCGTGACGGGAGCGAGCAGTGGGTTGGGCCGCGCGAGGGCATGTGCTCTTGCCGAAGCCGCCACCGGTGTGGCCGCCTTGGTCGTCTGGACCGCCACCGCGCCGCAGGCGCTAGTGCTCAACGAGGCCGTTGTCAGCCCGCTCCAAGAGAAAGGGTGGCCGTAGGGGGCCGGATCGATGCTCCCCGGAGTGCGGTATCCGGTCTGTCACCCCGCGAGGATCCGGGCCAGCTCCCGGCGCTCGGCGGCTTCGTCGTCGATTGGGACGTGCGATATAAGCAACTCGCCGATACCCTGGGCGATGATCGCTTCGAGACGTGTCCTGATTTCGTCCGGCGATCCGGAAACCGTCAGCACGTCAATGGCCTCCGGCGACGTGCGGTTGTCGGCACCGACCGGGACGCCGGCGGCCGCGAACATCTTTGCGTAGAAGGGCAGCGACCCGTAGGCGCCGAACATCGTGCTCGATGCCTTGAGGGCGCTCGATCGGTCGCGTGTCACGGCCACCGGCACGTGAGCGATGATCGGGGGCGCCGCGCGATTCGCTTTCGCCGCGCCTTCCTCAAGGGCGGGGAGCGCAGTTCCGACGAGGTAGGGGACAGGTGCGACCCAGCTGATGGCCCCATCCGCGATCTCGCCGCCGAGCCGGAACGCGTTCTCACTCAGGGCCGAGACGAGGACCTCCGGCGCGACCGGGGCTGGATCCGGGGACCCCGGCATTGATACGTTGAAGTACTCCCCATGGAAGTCGACGTCCTCATCTTTCAGGAGGCCCCTGAGCACCGTCACGTATTCCCGCAGATGCGTCAGCGGCTTCCCCATCGGTATGCCGAGCCTGCCCTCAACGGTGGGGCGGTGGCTCGGGCCCACGCCGAGCCGCAGCCGGCCGGGTGCCAAGCTCTCGATGACTTTCGCCTGGTTCGCCAGAACGGTGGGATGGCGGGGATAGGTCGGCACGATTGACGTTCCCAACCTGATCGCGTTGGTCGTAACTGCGGCAGCCGCCATCAGTGTCGTCGAGTCCGGACGCGTGCCGCCCGCGGTCTGCCAAGCGGTTTGCACACCCGCTTCATCCAGCTCACCGATCACGGTGAGGTCATGTTGGGAATCCGGTGTCGGCGGAACCGACAGTCCCGCGTTGAGTGCAGCCATCTGGAACTTCCCCGGTATCTTCCATCGTCGCAACGGACGGTGGGGGCATGAGATCAGCATTCGCGGCAGGGTAGCCAAGGCGGCAGGAACTGGTCAGGCAGGACAGGCACACGAGCAAGGCGGCGGCGTTGCGGCCTCAACCTGATGCAGGGTTCCGCTCAGTGCTCGGTCCTTTCGGTCTTATACCAGATCGACATGTTGAGGATTGAGGATCGCGGCGAAGGGCGTCCACAGCAGGTAGGGCACCAGCAGCAGCGCCGCGAGCTTCGCGTTCACCAACTGCTGAGCAAGGCGTCGCCAGCATGGAGACCAGGATTTCGATGTCCGGGTTAGCGTGAGTTTGCCGGTGCACGGTTCTTGGCTGCGCCGACGCTCCCCGCCCACTTTCGCGGCGGGGCTACCTTTCGTTCGCTGTCTTTGCCGGCTTGACGCGTTGGACGGGAAGGTGGCGCGGACTCATCGTCCGTGCCACCTTCCTGCTCGCACTCCTGTGATGCTGCCGCTAGTCGGCAGCTTGTGAGGACCCGCCCTGCGCGTCCTGAATCGCCTTCCAGATCTTCTGGGGCATCAGCGGAACGTCCATGTGCCTGATGCCGAACGGCTCCAGCGCATCGATCACTGCGTTCGCCGTCGCCGGGGTCGCGCCGATCGTCGCCGCCTCGCCGATACCCTTGACGCCCATCGGGTTGACGTCCGTCGGCGTCTCCGTGTGGTGCGACTCGAAGTTCGGGAAGTGGTGGGCCTTTGGCACTGTGTAGTCGTTCATGGTGCCAGTGATCAACTCGCCGCTGGAGTCGTAGTGCATCTCCTCCAGCAGCGCTTGGCCGATGCCTTGCGCGAGCCCGCCATGCACCTGCCCGGTCACGAGCATCGGGCTGACGATCGGTCCGCAGTCATCGACCGAGATGTAGCGATGCCATTTCACCTCGCCGGTCTCCGGCAGCACCTCGACTACGGCGACATGCGTGCCGAACGGGAACGTGGTGTCCGACGGGCGGAAGAAGTCGGTTGTCTCGAGGCCGGCGTCGATCTCGTCCGGCAGGTCACCGCTGTAGGCGAGGTCGGCGATCTCGCCGAGCGTCACGCCGCCCTCGGGTACGCCCTTGACCCGGTATCTGCCGTCCTGGATCTCGATATCCTCGATTGCCGCCTCCAGCATGTGGGCGGCGATCCGCTTCGCCTTTTCCTGAATCTTGTTGAGGGAGATCATCAGTGCCGCGCCACCGACCGCGAGGCCGCGGCTGCCCATCGTGCCGTTGCCCTGCGGCGTGTTGCCGGTGTCACCATGGTGGACCACGATGGTGTCGTAATCCGCGCCGAGGCTGTCAGCCGCCATCTGGGCGAAGGTCGTCTCCTGCCCCTGCCCGTGTGGGGAGATGCCGGTGAAGACCGAGATATCCCCGCTCGGCTCCACCCGCACGGTCGAGCTCTCGTACGGGCCGAATCCGCAGATTTCCACGTAGGAGGCGAGACCGATGCCGAGGTAGCGGCCCTGCTCACGCAGCTCCGCCTGCTGTTTGCGCAATCCCTCGTAGTCGGCGATCCCCAGGGCCTTGTTGAGCGGCTTCTCGTACTCGCCGCTGTCGTAGCGAAGACCAGTCAATGTGCGGAAGGGGAACTGCTCGGGCTGGATGAAGTTGCGCCGCCGGACCTCGACCGGGTCGAGCCCCGCTTCGTCGGCGACGAGGTCGACCACGCGCTCGATGTAGTAGGCGGCTTCCGGGCGACCCGCACCGCGATAGGCGCCGTTGCCGCCTGTGTTGGTGTAGACCCCCGTAACCCGGTAGTCAATCGCCGGGATGTCGTAGCAGCCCGTCGCCATGATCCAGGTCGCGTTGCCGAGATCGAGGCCCTTCGGGTATCCGCCACAGTCGAGATAGACGCGGGCGCGCAACCCGAGGATCTTGCCGTCCCTGTCGGCGGCTGCTTCCATATCCGCGAACTGATTGCGGCCGTGGCTGCTGGAGAGCATGTTCTCGGAGCGGGTCTCGATCCACTTGACCGGCCGTCCCAGATTCCAGGCCGCCGCGGTGACGACGTAGTCTTCGGGGTAGGCGCCGATCTTCTGCCCGAAGCCGCCACCGACTTCCGGGGCGATGCAGCGGACCTTGCCCTGGCTCAGGCCGAGCGCCTTGGCGACCGCGTTGCGGTTCCAGTGCGGCGCCTGCGTGCTGGTCCAGAACGTCAGGCCGCCGCTGATGGGGTCCTTCGTCGCGACCACGCCACGCGGCTCCATCGGCACGGCGTTGACGCGCTGGCTGCGGATGCGTTGCTTGATCTTCACCGGGGCCGACGCGAATGCAGCCTCGACGTCACCGCCCCGCTCGCCGCCGAAGCGGACAGCGATGTTGTTGGGAACCTCGTCGAAGAGCTGCGGGGCTCCGTCCTCCATCGCCTCGAAGACGTCCGTCACCACATCAAGTGGCTCGATGTCGACGTCGATCAGCTCGACGGCATCCTCCGCCTGCGCTTGTGTCTCGGCAATCACCGCGGCGACCGGCTGACCGACGTAGCGCACCCTGGACTGCGCGAGCGGCAGGATCGGTGGAACGGGGATGTCCTCGAACTCCTCCTCCATCGAATCCTCACCCGTGCTCTCGCCCTTGGTTTCCGTCTCGACGTCGACGAGGATCCTGGCAAGGTCGTCGTAGGTGAGCACGGCGACCACACCCGGCATCTCCTTCGCTGCGGAGGTGTCGATGCCGCG
>DASYWL010000334.1:0-2147 GCA_035936055.1 Thermomicrobiales bacterium | reverse complement strand
GACTGGAGATGATGCCGGGCTGGCTGGATGACTGGCTAGAGAAGACCCGGCTCACGCATGCTGGGCCCGCTCGATACCGGCCGACGATCCGCGTAAAGAACGTGATCGCCGCCTTCGGTGCCTCTGCGGTAGCCGCAACAGCCCACGCTTTCGGCGACACTACCGAAGGCCCGGTGCGGATCTTCGCCGCGGCTGTCGAATTCGTCGTATTGGCGGCACTGGCAGTGGGCATGATCCAAGCGGCCAGGCACCACGGAGGACGATCGTGGGAAGCACGCGAGATGGCGTTTTTCCGGCACGGGGAAGGCCTGGCTAGCAGCCATCGCCGTCGCAGTCCTCGCCGTTCTGGCACCCCTCTCGCTCCTGCTGCGATGAGTGCCGAAGTGCCGGTCGGCGTGGGGCTGGACCGCCGGAGCGGAGGGCCGGCGCCGGCGGCACCGAGGAGTACCGAACATTCCGGCGGGTTAGCCCGTGTCCCGCGTCGCGGACCTCGAGCGCTCTTTGGCAAATTAATCGCCAGCATCTCCCGCAGCCGCTCCCTGCTCCGACGGTTCGACGGTTGCGCTTGGGGATGTCCGGCGACGCCTGGCATCGGAGCCGAGCCTACCGATCGCCGCTCTGGGCGGTCTTCAACCAGGCAATGGCTCCCGCCAGCACTAGCATCTGAAATAGAGAAATGGCCACGCCAACTGCTATTGACTTTGAGTCCCCGCTCCGTACAGATGAAAAGGTGAATACCAGCGCCCTAATGGCGAGTAGACTTAATAAAACGACAACGATCCACTGCACTATCCGCTTGGGTGTCCGCATGATGTCGTGTCCTCCACGAACCTCGCTCGTTTAGTCAGCACGAAGCAGCAATGCCATAGCCGATAAAGAAGATACCCGCTGCGGCAAGAGGCGAGCTAGCAGCGACTCGCGCGGCTCCATAAGCAAAACCGAGCGCATCCTCAAGATCAACGGCGTCAACACCGACCCAGCCGTCGAGACGTACGCCGTCAACACAGTGCCAACACAGTGCGGCGACCGAAGTGATGGCATGACAGAGTGATCCCTCGCTCTTGCTGGACGAGTCGGAGGAAGGCTCCGATCCCAGCCTGACCACGGAGCGCACAATGGTCGCCCGCACGACGAAGAAGGGGGGGTCCTCTCCCACCGGTAAGCGGTCGAGCACGGACTCGACTTGAGCAGGGCTGTAGCCGTGGCTCCGGTCGTGCTGCCAACCTAATCACCCTTTGCCCACACCTCGGCAGCCGCTCCTACGTGCCGATCTCCTTGGCCTCGAGCGAGGGCGGCCGACGGCTCGACGTCGAGGGTGAGTAGCTCCGAAGGTTTGTTCGCGCTGGCCTCGCGCGCTCGCGGCCCGGCAATATCCGCGTCGATCGGCTGGCGTCCGCCACCTCGATTGCCACGGGCCGGACTTCAGCCGTTGCGCGCTACATCGAGCGCCAGACGCCAGACCCGCGGTGACAAGAGGTTAAGGCGCAGCCTTGTTTGCCACGCCAAGTCCGAGATGCGAACTCGCCTCCCGAGAAGTCGGCGCGTCGCTGACAACTCCCACACCGCCAGCGAGGCGATCCAAGCGATCCCGAGCCCTCCGATGAGGGCGGCGCCAAGCACCTTCCACGGCAGTATCGCCGCCAGGAGCCATGACGCCAGCCAGCTCAAGAAGCACAGCGCCGCCGCGATCAACAATCTCGCCTCGCGGCGAGTCGGTTCGTAATGCACTCGGAAGATGATCGCGCTGTGCACCGTGCGATCGCGCTGACGAGCCGTACCGAGGTGCCGCTCGCGGGGGTCTCGAGCGGCGGCGTCCGACCGCCCGGCGTGGAGGGTCAGGAACGCCGAACGCTTCTTCGCGCTGGCGCCGCCCGTCGGCGAGCCGGCAATCTGAGACGAGCTGGTCAGCGCCGTCGACGGTGGGCGGTGGTTATGACTCAGAGTCGCTCGGCGAGCTCGATCGCAGGGGTCGACGACAACGCAGAGACCATGCCCGGCATGATGGGTGTCGGTATGAGCTCCACCTTGAGACGTGGAGCGTGGTGGCGGTCCGCGCTGGGTTGGACGTGGCGGCTGGGACTCCTCCTGCCCCTGCTGTTCGCCGCAGGAGTACTGATATTTTTCTTCGGTGTCGCCGGCACCCGGTT
>DASYWL010000333.1:0-14097 GCA_035936055.1 Thermomicrobiales bacterium | reverse complement strand
GCACATCGTTGAAGGGGAAGCCAGGCAGCAGGTTGACCTGCAGCACCGCCGGGAGTCGCTCCAGTGCGACGGCCTGCCGCACCGGGCGCGTCATCGGGGTCGGGCCGTTGGTTCGCTGTGCCGTGAGTGGCAGCAGCACCGGCAGGCGCCGAACCGCCGTGCGCGGCTGCACGTCGCCATTCACGAGCGATCGGCAAACGGCGAGGGCTGCCGCGCCGGTCGCCTGCATGTCGATGTGCGGATAGGTGCGGTAGGCGAGGACTGCGTCCGCCGTCTCGATCAGGCGGTCGGAGGGCGTGCCGTGCGCGTCGAGCACGACGACGATGGGGACGCCATCGCCCACGATCTCGCGCACGGCGAGGACCAGTGCACTGTCGGGGTCGCGGCTCTCGGTGGTGGCCATCGCGCCGTGGAGGGCGAGCACGACGCCATCGATGGCAGGCGGGCGGATCGCCGCCGTGCGCAGGCGCGTGAGGAGGCGCCGGCTGAGGTCATCCCATGCCTCGTGGACCACCGGACCGCCAGGCATCGCCGAGGCGAAGAGGGTGGGGACCAACTCGACGTCAGGGCGAGCGGCGGCGATGATGCCGCCGAGCACGCTATCGCTGCCCCTGGCGTGCTCAAGCAGGCGGTTGCCGGTGAGCAGGGCGCGTCCGTCGAAGTCGGCAAGGGTGGTCAGCTGCCCAGCGAAGGCATGGGTCTCGTGACTGATGCCGCCGATGGCTATGGTGATGGGCAAGATGCGATGCGGCATGTGCGGCAGGGCAGGGGTTTGGCGAGGTCGCTGGCGGGGGCGACGGTGCCGTCGAGTCGATGCGGCGGATGTGTCAAGAGTAGGGGAATCGGGCGTTGCTGTCCAAAACGATAGATCCTGGACGTCGATGCGGGCCGATGGCGACACTCGTTGAGCAATGGATCGCACAATCAACAGGGTGGACTTCTCGCACGTAGTCGTCCGCCCGCAAGCGATTCATGCTGTCATCCTGAGCTGGCAAGCCGCCTGTGGCACCAGTGCCTGCACCGAGCGAAGCGGATGTGTGTCGAAGAGCCTGTCCTGAGCGAAGCCGAAGGAATCGCTTGCTCGCTGAGAGCCACTACCCATGACGCAAGAGATCCTTCGATTCCGGCTTTCGGCCTTCGCCCAGGGTGACAGCTTGGATCATTGGACGAGATGGGTTTGCATGCCCCGACATGATGCCGCCCTGCGGCCCGGCGGATAGCCTATAGGTTCGGCCCTGTGGGAACGAGCGAGAACTCGAGGAGACTAACGTGAGACTGAAAACGGGACAGAAGATCGTCATGGTCGGCGACAGCATCACCGATGCCGGGCGGCGGGACATCGACCCACCCTACGGCGCCGGCTACGTCTCGCTGGTGCGCAGCATCGCCACGGCGCTCTACCCCGAACTGGACCTGACGTGGGAGAACCGGGGCATCGGCGGCGATACCGTCCGGAACCTTGCCGACCGCTGGGTGAGTGACGTGCTCGACGAGCGACCTGACGTGCTGACCGTGATGATCGGCATCAACGACGTTTGGCGGCGCTTCGGCGACAACCCACTCGAAGCCGTGCCGGCGGACGAGTACCAGTCGACCTTGGTCACGTTGCTGCGCGCCACCAGGGAGCGGGGCGCGCCTGATCTCTATGTCGGCTCTCCCTATATGATTGAAGCCGACACGAGCGACCTGATGCGCTCGGCGATGGACCTCTATGGCCTGCTGGCGCGGGAGGTGGCCGAGGAAGTCGGCGCGGTCTTCATCGACGTGCAGGCGGCGTTCGACCGTGTGCTGGAGCACAGCGAGAGCAGTGACTGGGCCGACGACAAGGTCCACCCGAACGGACCGGGCCACGCGGTGATCGCGCTGGAGTTCCTGCGCGCCTTCGGGGTGGAGATTTTGGGGTAGGTTCCCGTAGGGACGGACCTCGTGTCCGCCCGGCGGATGCGCAGCGGCCGCAGCGCGACGGCGACACAGGGGGCGAGGAGCGAAACATGACGAGTCACCGGCAGATGGACGAGTGGCACGACCACGACGACATGCGCGTTGAGCGGCGGCCCGGCAAGCGCGAGGTTGATCTCTACGTTCGCACCTACAACACCCTGCTGGAGAGCTCTGGCGCTGTCTCTGTCTCCTCGCTGGAGCCGGCGCACCTGACTGCGTCCTCCTCGCTGCACGCCGGTGCCGAGGAGCGGGAACCGGACCTCAGCGCCTTCCTCTACTCCGTCAATCGCATCCCCGCCTGCCTTCCGCAGGTCAAGCACATCATCCTCGGCCAGTCGCACCGGGCCTTCAGCCGCGGCGGCTATCCTGAGATCGAGTCATGGCAGGCTGTCAGCGCCCCAGCCCGCCGGCGGCGCTGGTACTTCAACGGCACCGACACGCTGGGCGCCTACATCTCCTCCGCCTCCGACCTCGATGATCTCATCCCCTCGATCGTGGCCTACGAGATCGAGTGGAACAAGATGCATGATCTGCTCAACGAATCGCCCGACGTGCGCGACCGGTTGCTGGGCAAGGGCGAGCCGATCGCGGCGGACGACCCCGCGGTGCGGAAGGCACTGTATCTTTCCGAGCCCGATTTCGAGCGCCTGCAGCGCGTGTGGGGCGGCGACCTGATGCCGAACCTGAAGCGGATGGCGACGGACCACCTGCGCATTGACATCCAGATGCTCGGCGGGACCTATCTCGGCTATGGGCGCTCCGTTCGGGCGTGGTGGCGGCCGGTCTACGACGTGCTGGCGGCGCGCGGGCTGCTCGGGCGGCCGACCTACTTCGTGTCCTCCAACACCCACAGCATCGCCAACGTGTTCTCCGGCACGGCGATCCGGCGGGAGCGCCAGCTGGTCGAGTTCATCCGCGAGACGGAGCACCCCGAACTGCTGCCGGAGTTGGAGAAGCGCGAGCAGGGCAAGATGCGGGGGGCATGGGAGAACGTGCTCTACTTTGCGGCGCGCTCCTGGTTCTATGGACCGCACAGGGCGGAGGAGCGCCGGCAGCGCCAGCGTGAGGAGGAGCAGGTCGGCATCACGTATCTCGAACCCGATGGATCGGTCGATGTCGGCGTGCAGGTCTTCGAACTGGCGAAGCTGGACCCCTCACTCTTCGACCCACGGCTCGGCGAGCTCGACCCGCGCGGCTCCGACGCCGTGATCATCAACATCAACTACCCGCTCGGCATGACGGCGTTTCACATCATGACGCAAGTCGGTGCGGCGATTGAGAACACCCGCGGCGTCTACATCCTCGGCAAGGCGGCGACGCTCAACGGGCGCATCGGCGACATCATGATGTCCAACGTCGTCTTCGACGAGCACTCCGGCAACACCTACTGGTTCGAGAACGCATTCACCTACGATTCCGTGGCTCCCTATCTGACGTTCGGGTCCGCGCTTGACAGCCAGAAGGCGGTGACAGTCAAGGGCACCTACCTCCAGAACGAGGGGTATCTGGACTTTTACTATCGCGGCAACTACACGGTGGTCGAAATGGAGGCCGGGCCGTACCTGAGCGCGCTCTACGAGGATGTGTTTCTGGAGCGGCATCCGACCGATGAGGCGATCAACCTCGCGCCGCTCTCCCGCCACATCGACCTCGGCATCATCCACTACGCCTCGGACACGCCGTACACCCGCGCCCACACGCTCGGTGCCCGCGGCATGTCCTTCTACGGCATGGATTCGACCTACGCGTCAACGGTCGCCATCCTTCAGCGCATCTTTGATCTGGAGCAGGAGCGCATGGAGGAATGAGCCGCCTCGTTCGACCCGTCACCGCCTATCGATTGCCGGTGCGCGTGCGTTTCCACGAGTGCGATCCGCTCGGGCATGTCAACAATGCGGTCTACCTGAACTGGCTGGAGCAGGCAGCGATCGACCACGCCGCGCTGGTGGGATGGTCCCAGGAGAACCTAGAGCGGGAGGTCGGCGGAGTCTTCGTCGCCCGGCGCCACGAGATCGACTACCTCCGACCGGCATATGAGGGAGACCATCTGGAGGTGGTCACCTGGCCGGATTCCATGCAGATGGCTACGGCGCTGCGCCGCTACGTCATTCGCCGTGCGATCGCGCCGAACGGGACGCCGGAGCTGATCGAGGGGCCGGACGTCGCCGCGTTGGAGAGCGGCGAGGTGCTGGTGCGGGCCGTCACCCGCTGGGCGCTGATCCGTCGGGAGGCGGCGCGCCCGCTGCGGATCCCGAAACGGGTCATCGATGACTTTCTCGAAACTGGCGACGATGAGGACCAGCAGCCATGACAGATACCTCGCTCGCGACCTGGTCGCCGCGCTCGCTGCCAAGCGTCGAGCCATTGCACGGTCACCGGGTGATCGTGCGTCCCACCGACGTCACCGGCGACGCCGATGCCCTGTTCGAGGCGACATGCGACGGCGGCCCTGCCTTGTGGGACTACCTGCCCTACGGCCCGTTCGCCGATGAGGCTGCGTTCGAGCAGTGGCTCGCGCGCCACGTGGCCGACCCGACAATGCTGACGGAAACCGTGGTCGATGGCAGGAGCGGACAGCCGGTCGGCAGCGCGAGTTACATGCACATGGAGCCTGAGTTCGGCGTGATCGAGATCGGGCACATCTTCTTCGGGGTATCGTTGCAGCGCACGCCGGCGGCAACCGAGGCGATCTACCTGATGCTGCGCCACGTTTTCGACGACCTCGGCTACCGGCGCCTGGAGTGGAAGTGCGGCGCTGCCAGCGCGCGCTCGGTACGCGCTGAGCGGTTCGGGTTCACCTACGAGGGGACGTTCAGGCAGCACCGGATCGTCAAGGGGCGTAATCGTGGCACCGCCTGGTTCTCGATCATTGACAAGGAGTGGCCGGCGGTGAAGGCGTCGTTCGAGGCGTTGCTCTCCCCGGACAACTTCGACACCAATGGGCAGCAGATTCGCCGTCTGTCAGTAGTTCGCAGCGGTGCCTGATGACCGGTGAGCACCGCTGGTGTGGTGCGAACGGAATTCGCGCATTCGGCTATTGCGGAAGGGCTGGGAGAGGGAGTATGGTACGTAAGTATAGGCGACGTGGTGCCGATGGGATACACGTGACCTGATTGATCTGCGCAGCGGAGAAAGGGCAGTGACGATGCCGGCACGTGACGAACTGACACAAGCCCAACGGGACCAACTGGAGAGAATCGCCGCAGTGTACGGCATCACGCCGGAGCGCCTCGTCGCGCTGACCACCGAGCGGCAGGAGCGCGATCGGAATGCCGCCCGCGCCGAGGTGGCGCGGCCCGCGGTGGTGCGCAAGCGCCCGGCGGTGCCCTTCCATATCGGCGAGTCCGCTGGCGGGTTTCGGCGCCCGTAGGTCGCGATTCGGCGATATCGACAGCAACTCCGCGTCGCCACCGTCCCTCCCCGGCGGAATCGGTGGCGACGTGTTTCATTGACAACAGCACAGGCGGCCCGGCCCGCCCGCGGGTCCGGACGGTTTTATGCTATACTTCGTGAAGTCACGAACGCACCCCGCTCGTTTTCCTCACGCATAGACGGGAGAATGGGAGTCCGCCTCGGCCATCGCCGGCGGGCCGACTCGTGACACTTCCCCCACGAGACCTCGCGCAGCCTGGCATCAGCGCCAGCGACCAACCCCACTGCGCAGCACGGTTCACGGGAAGCACACCGCGGCTCGAATCATGCGAGCCCGGTCACGTGAGCACACGGCCTTTCAGGGACGCCATCGTGCTCGCATCGCACCAACCAGGGGTGCGACCAGGGCGTGTGGCTGTCGTCGACGGAAGCCGTTCGGTGGGATAACTCCTCGCGAGTTCTTGCGACACCACACCATGACCATTCGATACGCATTGCGCACACCGACACCGTTGGCCGGTCTGCTGCTGTGCGTGTCACCAGAAACGGTGGCTGGTCCAGAACCACGCATACCAGGAGTACAACCATGACTGTTATCAACCGCTTCGGGGCGTTCGACCCCGAAACCTTCAAGTTTTTCGCCGCGGACCAAGGTGGCGCTGCCACGATGGATCGCGAGACGGGCGACGACAGCACCAACGCTGCTGAAGGGGCCGACAACGACGAGCAGCGAGTCACCTTCGCCTCGCTCGGCCTCTCCGATGATTTGCTGCAGAGCATCACCGCCGTCGGCTTCGAGACCCCGACGCCGATCCAGGAGCGCACGATTCCGTCTCTGCTGGCGGGCAACGACGTGATCGCCCAGGCGCAGACCGGTTCCGGCAAGACGGCCGCGTTCGGTTTGCCGATCATTGAGAACATCGACCAGAAGCGCCGCGAGGTGCAGGCGCTCGTGCTCTGCCCGACGCGCGAGCTGGCGATGCAGGTCGCCCAGGCGCTCGAGGAATTCGGCCGGCACAAGCGGGTCGAAACCCTCGCCATCTACGGCGGCCAGCCCTACGAGCGGCAGCTTCGCGGGCTCCAGCGCGGGGTCCACATTGTGGTCGGCACACCGGGCCGCGTAATGGACCATATGCGCCGCGGTACGCTCAAGCTGGATGCTCTCGACTTTTTCGTGCTCGATGAAGCCGACGAGATGCTCGACATGGGCTTCGTCGACGACATCGAGTGGGTGCTGCAGCACGCGCCGGAGGAGCGCCAGACGGCACTCTTCTCTGCGACCATGCCGCCGCGCATCGCCGAGCTCGCGACCAAGTACATGAACGAGCCGCATCGCATTTCGGTGCGCGGCAAGGAGATGACCGTCGCCGAGATCGAGCAGACCTACTACGAGGTGCCGCAACCGCGGAAGGTCGACGCCCTGACACGGATTCTCGACGTTGAGGTGCCGTCGTCGGCGATGATCTTCTGCCGCACGAAGCACATGGTTGACCAGCTCGGCGAGGCGTTGCAGAGCCGGGGGTACGCGGTGGAGACAATCCACGGTGACCTCAGCCAGGCGCAGCGTGACCGCGTGATGCGCCGCTTCCGCACCGGTCAGGCCGAGATCCTGATCGCGACGGACGTCGCCGCGCGCGGCCTCGACATCCCCGATGTCAGCCACGTGATCAACTTCGACATTCCGGAGAGTCCGGAGACCTACGTGCACCGCATCGGTCGCACCGCCCGTGCCGGCAAGGGGGGCAACGCGATCACGCTGGTGACCCGCCGCGAGGTCCGCTGGATTCGCACGATCGAGCGCGTGACCAAGGCGAAGATCCAGTACCGACCGTTGCCGTCTGCTGCGGACGTCAACAAGCGCCGCCGCGAGATGCTCAAGAAACTCGTCAGCGACGCCGCGGATGATCGCGAGGACTACGAGTCCTACCTGGAGCCGGTGCGAGAACTCACCGACGGGCATGACGCCGTCGAGTTGGCCGCCGCGATCCTCAAGCTCTACGCCGAAGAGACCGGTCGCGCCGCGACCGACGAGATCGAGCAGGATGACCTCTCGCATGCCAGCAGCCGCCCGAGCGGTGAGCGCGGTGCCGGAGGCGGCCGTGCGCGTGGCGCCGAGAGCGGCATGACGCGCCTCTTCATCAACATCGGGCACAACTTCCGGGTGCGCCCGCAGGACTTCGTCGGCGCAATCGCCAACGAGGCGAAGATTCCGGGCCGTGCGATCGGCGCGATCGACATCCACGACGCGTTCAGCTTCGTGGACGTTCCGGAGAACATGGCCGAACAGGTGATCGACGCGATGAACGCGGCGAGCGTCAAGGGACGCCCGGTCAACGTCGAGGTTGCCTCGGACGGTGCTGGCGGACGCGACGACCGCCGCGGCCCGCGCCGGAGCGGTCCGGGCAGCCCGCCACGCGGAGGACGCTTCGGGGGCCCACGGCGCGACGAGGAGGGGCGTGGGCGCCGCTCCAGCGGCCCGGGTCGCAGCGGTCCGCGTCGTGATCGCTGGTAGCCTCCGGGCCCGATGAAACGCACGACGCACCTGATGATGGGCGCGGCGGCCGGCTTGCTGGTTGCCGCGCCCTCGCCGTTGCCGGTCGAGATCGGTGCGGTCTGGCTCGGTGTCGCCGGTGGTGGTTTCCCGGACTGGCTCGATCTGCGGAGCGAGCTTCGCGGGCCGCTCCGGCTGCGCCATCGCGGCATCTCGCACAGCCTGCTGTTTGCGCTCTTCGCGACGGCACTGGTTGGACTCCCGCTGCGGGCAGTCGCTGATGCCGTCGACCTGCCGGGCGGGATGGCGCTGTCGCCGGAAACCGCGCTGGTTTGGACCCTCGCCTTCGCGGCGGGACTGCTGACGCATCTCGCGGGAGACGCTTGCACCCATGCAGGTATCCGCCCGCTGCTGCCGGTCTCGAGGTGGAAGATGTGGCTGCTGCCGAAGCTGCTGCGGAGCCGATCGGATGGCTACCTCAACGCTGTCGCGATGCTGGTCAGCGTCGGAGCGATCGGCCTCTCGCTGCTGTGGAGAATAGGGAACCAAATTGGAGCACTATGAACGATGCGATGATGCGCATCAGCGCAACGGCGGCAATCCCGTAGAGCACTCCGCCAATTGTGTTCGACGGCCAGTGGGCCCCGATCCAGATGCGCGAGAACATCCCGAGCGCTGTCACGAGGGTTGCGAGCACGATGGCTATGCCTTTGAACACCGACGGGAGATTGAGCGAGTCGATAAAAAGCACGAACATGCCGGTGACGACAGGCGCGGTGAAGGCGTGCCCGCTCGGATAGCCGAAGGTTTCGGGGACATGCGCAAGGTCAACGTGGTGTTCGGTCCCGGGCCGAGGGCTGGCGAAGAGCGGTTTGAGCACAATCACTGCCACGCGGAACGCGATCACCACCGCCATCTCAAGCACGAACACGGGCCGGCGCAGCAGAAGTGCGACCGCAACCAGCACGATGGCAACCAGGAGCGCACCCGCGGTGTCGAATGCGAAATTCGATACACGTACCGCCAGCTCAAGCCCCGGAGCGTCGATTGCCTGGATCGATTCCAGTACAGCCTCATCACCCCAAATATCTTGTTCTCCGCGAGCGAAGAAGCCAAGCACGGAAGCGATGCCGGCAAGCACCAGCAGGATTCCGGCACTGGTTGATGGGGAGGGGAGATCGGCAAGGGTTTCAGGCAATCGCTGATTCATGTGTCGTGATACGCCCCGTTGCGTCGATCGTCATCGCGAGGTCGACCAGGCCGATTAAGAGTCCGTGGTCGACGACCCCGGTGATCGCCTTAATCTTGCTCGCCAGTGCCGGCGCATCTTCGATACCGCCGGTCTCGCAGTCGACGATGTAGTGGCCGCTGTCGGTGACGAACGAGTTGCCATCCGTCCCGGTGCGCAGGACCGGCCCGAGACCGATGCGCTCCAGCTCGCGAGCCGTGTGCTGCCAGCCCATCGGCACGATCTCCACTGGCAGTGGCAGGCGGGTGCCGAGCCGGTTCACGAGCTTGTCGTCGGCGGCGATGATGATGTAGCGATCGGTCCGACGGGCGACCAGCTTCTCGAAGAGCAGGGCACCCCCGCGGCCTTTGACGACGTTGAGCGCCGGGTCGATCTCATCGGCACCGTCGATGCAGAGGTCGATGACGTCGACGCGGTTCAGCTCTGTCAGCGGGATATTGAGACTGCGGGCCAGCCGTTCGGTCTCGGTCGACGTCGGGACGCCCGTGATGGAGAGCCCCTCGGCCACCCGGGCCCCCAGGGCGCGAACGAAGGCGCTAGCGGTCGAACCCGTGCCGAGCCCGACAATCATGCCGGGCTGCACCTCGCCGGCGGCCTGTGCGCCGATGCGCTCCAGCCGCGTGTTCGTGTCCATCGCGCCTACTCCCGTTCCAACTGTGCGGCGGCGGCCTCGTCGACGAACCAGCGGAGCCGGCCGGCGGTGGGTCGGATCGCCTGGCTAGGCATCGCGTCGACGTCGATCGGGCCGTCAAGCACCTTGTGGAGCATCTCGGCCTTGCCGGTTCCGGAAACGAGGAAGACGGCCTCCCTCGCGGCGTTGAGGATGGGGGGCGTCAGCGTCAGGCGAGTGGCGTCAAGTTTCGGGACATGGTGGGCGACCGCGAGGCGATCCTGCTCGTGCACTGCGTCGGTGCCAGGGAAGATGGAGGCAGTGTGGCCGTCGTCGCCCATGCCGAGGAAGACGAGATCGAGCACCGGGGTGCCCTCCATCGTTCCGGAGAGGATGCGGATAGTCATCTCATAGGCCTCGGCCGCGGCGTTCGGGTCGGTGAGGTGGGTCGGCCAAGGGTGGTAGTGCTCCTCGCTGAGCTTCATCTCCTCGATGAAGCCACGGAGTGCCTCGCCGGCATTGCTCTGCTCGTCCTCGATCGGCACCCAGCGCTCGTCACCCCACAGGAGATGGACCTTCGACCACTCGATGCGACGCCAGAAACGTGGGTCCTTCATGATCCCGAACATCGCCTTGGGGGTCGATCCACCCGAAAGCGTAATGAGCGCCGGCTGCGGACGGTTGGCCGCGCGCAGATAGACGACGGCCAGCTCCTCGGTTGCCAGCAAGGGTAGCTGGCTCGACTTGCGGGCCACTGTGACCTGCCCACGCTCTCCGTAATCAATCACACGTCGCATCCATCCCTCCCCATTCTTGTGCGGCAGTCGCAGGAGCACCCGTGCACGGACAGCCAGCGGGCTACGGCGCCGGCCTCGGGCTGGGCCCTGCCTGAGTTGGTCGTGCCGTGGTCGAGCCATCCTGCAGGTGGCCGTGCTGTCATTAAAGGTTAGCCTCTGCGAGAGCGATATGGCCGGTGTCAGAGCCCTAGTTCGGGATCAGGCGCACGGCGAACCGCATGGCCTCCTCATAGTAGGGGTCGGCGCCGAAGCGCTGCATTTCCTGGCCGATCATGTCCTGACTCGTTGGCCGCTGGGAGTAGACCATGCGGCTGACGGGCGGGTTGTTCGGTGTCTCGCTGTGGGTCACGATGTCATCACTGTCGGTGCGCTCGACGGCAAACGTGCCCGATGCCTTGCCCGTGGACACGAGCTCGACGCTGCGCAGCGAGAAGCGAGCATGCGGGCTGGTGTCAGGGATCAGTCGAAGCTCGATGTCGCGGGTGAGTGCGCTCTCGGAGGCGCGCAGCGGCGCGAAGAGCCCGCCACGCTTCTGGCGCTCCAGCGGGTCGATCACCTCCCAGCCGAGCCGGCTGCCAAGCCACCCGGTCATCAGCAGCGCGGCGGCCAGACCGGAGGAGCCGTCGTCGCGCGTTTCCGCATAGCGGATCGTCACCTGGTCGATCGTCTTGAGGCACACCTGTACGTCCTCTGGATCGAAGAACTGCGCGATCAGCTGCCGCCACGGCTCCAGCCGCAGCCACGTAAAGTCGCCGACGATCGGGGCGTCCGACTCCTCGGCAATGATGCCTCGGATTGCCGCGATCGCCCGGATTTCGTGCCCGAGATGGGCGGTGTCGACGATCAGGCGGTCGACAACCGGAGTCAGGTCATCGAAGAGGGGGTGCTTGGCAAAGTCCCCGCTCGGCCACCAGAGGAAGTCGGGCAGGTCAGCGGTGAGCAGGGGAGTCACCAAGCTGGCCAGATGCCCGATTTCGCGCCGGTCAGCGCCGATGGTGATGACTTCGAAGCGCAGGTTGTCGTTGTCTTCGCCATCGGTCACCTGCTCCTTGAGCTCCACACGGACATCGTATCGCGGTCCAAACACACCAGCCTCATGATCGTATCCGTCGTAGGTGATGATGATGATCGCGCGCGAGGGCAGGAAGTCGTGCAGGGTTGAGATCGTCTGCTGGATCAGGTTGACCTCACGCATGTCGGTTGCGACGGCGATGAGGTTGAGCGTGTTGGCGCGCATGAGGCCGCCCCCACCGTAGTGGGGATCAGCGACCATCTCACCGGGAGCGTCACCGCCGTGCCTGGGTCCGCCCAGCTCGTTCCAGAGCCGGTTGAGCTCGTCATGGATGGAGCCGGTGTCGAGGGTATCCGCCTGCCACGCCGAGGCGAGAACCGGCTTGGTGCCGAATGTCTGTGCCATGGTGTATCTCCAACGCCGTTGTGCCGACGGCCATGCGAGTCGACGGTCGTGCGGGACGGTGCCTGTGAGAAGGTCCACGCTCCGGAACTGGCCCGCAGCGTGTGTTCTACGGGCGGCGCCAGACGCGCCCGTCGCGCTGCACGAGCGTTTCCGCCTTGCTCGGGCCCCACGTGCCAGCTTCGTACGGGTAGACCGGCACCGGGCGCTCGTCCCAGCCGTCGAGTATGGGCTGCATCATCGACCACGCCGTCTCGACCTCGTCACGGCGGGCGAACAGCGTCGGGTCGCCGAGCATCGCGTCGAGGAGCAGGCGCTCGTAGGCGTCCGGGCCGGCCTCGCCGAAGGACTGCCCGTAGAGGAAGTCCATTCGCACGGGGCGGAGCTGGGTGGCCGGGCCCGGCACCTTGGCTGCGAACTTGAGCGCGATGCCCTCGTCCGGCTGGATGCGCATGCTGATCACGTTAGGTGTGAGCTCGACGTTGCCGATCGACTCGAACATCAGGTGCGGCACCTGCTTGAACTCGATCGCGATCTCGGTCACGCGCCGCGGTAGACGTTTGCCGGTGCGCAGGTAGAAGGGCACCCCTGCCCAGCGCCAGTTGTCGATGCCGAGCTTCATCGCGACGTAGGTCTCCGTGCGCGACTGCGGGCTGACCTCCTTCTCGTCCCGGTAGGCAGGGACAGCACGGCCGCCCACGTAGCCGGCCTCGTAGCGTCCGCGGACCGACAGTTCGTTGACCTTCTCGCCCCTCGGCGGCACTACTGCGCGAAGCACCTTCACTTTCTCGTCGCGCAGCGCGTTGCCGTTGAAGAGCGCCGGCGGCTCCATCGCGATGACGCTGAGCAGTTGCAGGATATGGCTCTGCACCATGTCCCGCAGCGCGCCGGACTCCTCGTAGTAGCCACCGCGGCCCTCGACGCCGATGGACTCGGCGACGGTGATCTGGACATGGTCGACGTACTGCCGATTCCATACCGGCTCGAAGAGGATGTTTGCGAAGCGGAAGGCGAGGACGTTCTGGACCGTCTCCTTCCCTAGGTAGTGGTCGATGCGGTAGATCTGGCGCTCCGAGAAGACGGCACCGATCTCCGCGTTGAGCGCCCGGGCCGTCTCGACATCCTTGCCGAACGGTTTCTCGACGACGATTCGGTTCCAGTTGTTGGTCCGGTCCCAATAGATATCCTGCCGGGCGGCGATCTGTGCGGCGCCGAGATGCTTGATGATCGGTCCATAGTAGGTGGGCGAGGTCGCGAGGTAGAAGAGACGGTTGCCGTGGGCGCGGCGCTCGCGATCGATTACCTCCAGCCGCGCGCGCAGGTCGGTGTACGTCTGCTCATCGCTGAAGTTGCCGGAAACGTAGAAGAGCCCCTGCGCGAAGAGCTTCCAGGACTCGTCGGTGACCGGTGTGCGGGCGCCATTTTCGACTGCCTCGCGCATCTTCTGGCGGAAGGTCTCGTCGTCCCAGTCGCGCCGGGCAACGCCGACGATGGAGAAGCCTTCCGGCAAGGGGTATCCGACGGTGAGGTCGTACAGTGCGGGGATCAGCTTGCGGGCGGTGAGGTCACCGGTCACGCCGAAGATGATCATAACGCAGGGCGAGGGTGACCGTTCGAGGCGTAGCCCGCCACGGAGCGGGTTGGTGCTGGTAGTCGGCTCCTTGACCTCGAACTGGTGCCCGACGTGGTCCATGTCGGCTATTGTGCTGTCGGTGGCGTAGTCGTAATCGGTGGGCCGCGTCTTGGTCTCTGTCATGGACGTCCCCTGGCATGCGCTCTACAGATCATGGCGCGAATCCAGTGCGGAATGCCTTTTCGACCTGGCACGACGGCACTGCCGTCGTGCCAGGTGTGTGATCAGTACTTGGCCTTGCGGGTCGCTTCGGGTGTGCGCTCGCCCTCTTCCTCCGGATCTGGCTCCAGTTCGGTGTCAGCCTCCGGGTGGAGCGCTCTCCTGTCGGCGCTTGCAGGGACCTCGCCGCCGCGCGCGGAGCGCTCGCCGGCTTCCTCGACTTCAGCGCGATCCTCGGTGGTATCCGGCTCCGATTCCACCACCGGCGCCGGCGCCACGGGCGCCCATTCGGTATGGAAGATCCCCTCTTTGTCCAGCCGCTTGTAGGTGTGGGCGCCGAAGAAGTCCCGCTGGCCCTGGATCAGGTTTGCGGGCAGGAACTCCCGGCGGTAGCTATCGACGTAGTTGAGCGCCCAGCTCAGAGCCGGGGT
>DASYWL010000332.1:0-1529 GCA_035936055.1 Thermomicrobiales bacterium | reverse complement strand
CGCATGAGCACGGGGACCATATCCGGACGCTGCCGAAGATCGCGGGGGACGACCTCCAGCTCATTGCGACCAGCGGCACGGCGCGGCACGCGGGCCTGCCAGCCGAGCGAACGGAGATCGTCAATACTCGTGCACCGGTGCGCGTCGCCAGCGCAACCGTGCATATGCTTCCGGTCCGGCACGACGCCAGTGATCCCTGCGGCTACCATATCGAGATCGGCGGCGTTCGGCTCACCGTGCTGACCGACCTCGGCTCGTGGCAGGATCACCTGGTCGATGCGGTCGCCAGCAGCAACCTCGTCTTGCTTGAGGCGAACTACAACGAGACGATGCTCGCCCGTGGTCCGTATCCGGCTCGTCTGAAGCGGCGGGTAGCGTCAGAGATCGGGCATCTGGGCAATATCGCCTGCGGCCAGGCAATGGTCAGCGCAGTGAGGACCGGTCGGGTGGAGGCGACATGGTGGCTCAGCCATCTCTCGCAGACCAACAACAGTCCTCAGCAAGCGGAGCTGGACGTTCGGGAGACGCTCAACCGGGCCGATCTCGATGCTGGCGTAACCGCCCTGCCCCGCCGTGATCCCGGTCCTGTCTGGGCCTTCGAGCCGACCAACCGCAAGCTGCTCATGCCCACCACGATCGTCACCTCCTCGAAGTGCGCTGCCGCGCAGCTCGGCCTCCCGGGTCTCGGCTGAGGCAATCCGGAACCGTCCCCCTGTCCTCGCTGTCCCCTCCCCCTATACTCAGGGCCGTCTGCCGAACCTCGTCCTCGGTTCCGGACTCGACGCCAGCGCCCGGAGAACTGCATGGAATTCGTTCACCTGATGCATGAGCGCCTCGCCACCACGGTGATGATCTACTTCCTCCTCGTCGGACTGTGGGGACTCTACGAGTTCGCGCGAGGTGGGGTGCTTGCTGGCAGCATCGCTGGCGCTCTGGTGATCGGCCAGGTGCTGGTGGTCGTGCAGGTGCTGTTCGGTGTGGCGCTGTGGGTAGACGGGTTCCGGCCGGGCGATGGCACACATGTACTCTACGGCATCACGGCGATCCTGGTGATGCCATTCGTGTGGACCTACATGCGCGACCGTGCACCTCGCCAGGCGTTGATCATCTACAGCCTCATCGCGCTCTTCATCTTCGGCCTCGCCATCCGAGGGATGACCACCGCGTAACCGCGCCGACAGACGGCTCCTGTAGACCCGACCCTCCTTCGCGAGTGAGGCAGGAAAACCGGCCCGGATCCAGGGTAGTTGCCCGTGACCGGAGACCGGCCGGCTGCGGTTGCTATAAGGCTGTTAGGTGTGCCGATACGACCACATCGGTAGTCTCGGCTACGGCGTACGGGCATGATTGACACTCTGCCGCTCGCAACGTACAATCTGATCGTACAGTCTGATGCGTACATGTTGATCGCACGGCACCTGCACACAGTGTCGTTGCGGCGTTTCGTGGTCGCCGGGGGGTGGCCGAGACAAGATCTGAAAGGAGTCGTCGTGGACTCAGAATCCCGAGACTACCAGAGGGTCATGGAC
>DASYWL010000331.1:0-2888 GCA_035936055.1 Thermomicrobiales bacterium | reverse complement strand
GGAGTCGACCGAGGTGTACCCGGCAACGAAGGCGCGAACGGTGCTGACCTGCTGGAGCACGTCATTGATGCGGTTCGTCAGCGCGAAGATCGCCACCGTAGCATCGGTGATCTCTTCTCCGGGCTCGAGTTTCTGCACGGCCGCTTCCAGGTCAGCGATCTTCGCCCTGACCTCCTCGACGGCATTCATGAACTCCGGCGAGTCCAGTCCGGGGTAGATCGTCGTCATGTCCCAGTGCGGGAGCCTTGTCTTCTCGATCGTCTCTGCCACGTCGTTGTGCCTTTCGTGTTCGCCGGCTTGACACGGAACCGTCCCGTACGGGTGGACACCGTGTCCCCCCGGCGCTCGGGCTCGGCTCGCAGCGCCGCTCCGGTCGACATGACACGCGGTTTGGCGCTGCAACTATCGCTACACCCCGGCAAGGGCAGAGAACGTCACGTTCTGCGCGTTCTCCTCGGCGTACCGCAGGTCCCACTCGGTCGAGAACAACAGTACCGGGCGACCGTCGCGATCCTCGGCACGCATCCGGCCCCGGCCATTGCCGATCGTGGTAATCTCACCATCGTCGCCATCCACCCATCGAGCCGCAGTGTACGTCAGCGGTTCGAGCTCCGTCTCGACGTTGTACTCGTTCTCGAGCCGGTAGCGCACGACCTCGAACTGCAACTGGCCTACGGCCGCCAGCACAGGCTCCCGGCTGCCCGTTGAGACCGGATAGAAGAGCTGGATCGCGCCCTCCTCCTCGATCTGGGAGAGACCCTTGAGGAACTGCTTGTAGCGATCGGCGCGGGTGTGGCGCAGCAGCGCGAAGTGCTCCGGCTGGAAGCGCGGCAGCGGTGGGAAGGTCCCGATGTCCTCGCTGCTGATGGTATCGCCGATCGTGAAGGTTCCGGTCGAGGCCAGGCCGACGACGTCGCCGGCATACGCCTCCTCCACCACCTCACGGTCCGAGCCGAAGAGCCGCATCGGCCGGGAGAGACGCACCTTCCGCTTGAGGCGTGGCACCCAGACATCCAGATCACGCTCGAAGCGACCGGAGACAATCCGCATGTAGGCCACGCGGTCGCGGTGGCGCTTGTCCATGTTCGCCTGAATCTTGAAGACGAAGCCGGAGAACGGCTCGTTGGCGGGGCCGATCGTCGCGCCGCTCGACGTCTCCTGCGGCTGCGGTGCCGGGGCCATCTCGACGAAATGGTCGAGGAAGAGTTGGACGCCGAAGTTGGTCAGCGCCGATCCGAAGCTGACCGGCGTGAGATTGCCGGCGAGCACCTCGTCGAGATCGAACTCGGTGCCGGCGAGATCGAGCAGCTCCAACTCCTCGCGCAGGGTCGCGGCGCGCTCCTCGCCGAGCTGCTCATCCAGGAGCGGATCGTCGACCCCCGAAACCCGCACCGGCGCCTGCTTCGCACCGTGCTCAGTGCGCTCGAAGAGGTGGACCATCTTCGACTTGCGATCGTAGACGCCGCGGAAGTCGCCACCATCGCCGATCGGCCAGTTGAGCGGGTAGGTCGCGAGCCCGAGTGTCTTCTCGATCTCCTCGAGCAGCTCCAGTGGGTGCTGCGCAGGGCGATCCATCTTGTTGATGAAGGTAAAAATCGGCGTACGCCGGCGGCGCGTGACCTCGAAGAGCTTGAGCGTCTGCGGCTCGATGCCGCGTGCCCCATCCAGCACCATCACGGCACTGTCGACTGCGGTAAGCGTTCGGTAGGTGTCCTCCGAAAAGTCCTGGTGACCGGGGGTATCGAGCAGGTTGACGTGATAGTCCTGGTACGGGAACGCCAATACGGTCGAGGTGATGGAGATACCGCGTTCCTGCTCCATCTCCATCCAGTCGGAGGCCGCGTGCCGCTGCGACTTGCGGGCAGTGACGGAGCCTGCCAACTGGACTGCTCCGCCGTAGAGCAGCAGCTTCTCCGTGAGTGTGGTCTTGCCGGCGTCCGGATGGGAGATGATCGCGAATGTTCGACGGCGCGCGACTTCCTCGGCGAGCGCACGATGGCTCGCGGGTGATGCCTGAACCATGAAATCCTCAATGAAGCGAAGGGCGAATGACGGGAAGTGACAGGCGGATAGATGGCGTTGTCAGAAGCGTCCGCGCCGTGAGGGACCACTGGGGGTACTGTTTTCGGAACGGATAATCGGCTTGACGTAGAGCAAATACTCGTTCGACCCGGCCTTGAGCACACGTGTGATGTCGTACCGCGTCTGCCGCCGACTGTCGCGATAGGTCCCACCCGTGCGGTACTGCCCCAGCCGCATGTCGCGGGCGCTGCGCGAGATGATCTCGTAGGTTACCCGATCGCACCGGTTGCAGGAGATGTACTGGTCGCGCTCGTCGGTCGGGCCCGTGAAACCACGCTGGACCAACCGCACGTCGTCACTGCCACACCACGGGCAGCGACGTGCGCGGTTCCCGTCGCTCTGGACGCTTCCATGTCGGGACGCGGCGTCCGGTCTCTCCGGTTGGTTGACCATGGCCCCTCCCTGCTGCGCGTGGCCGCTGCGCGGAGCACGCGGCACCCCGATCGGACATGTCAGGGAAACTATACCAATCCCATGCCGCGCTTCAACGACCGTGACCACTCCCGCGATATACCCGGAAGGGGTATAATCGATGCCATAATGGCATTCGCACCATCGGTTCGTGCGAGGAGCAACGAGCATGGCAACAACACGAGCACCGGGCAGCACCGCCGAGACGCAGCTCGCGATCGAGGGGATGACGTGCGCCGCCTGTGTGCGGCGGGTCGAAAAGGCCCTCGAGAAGGTCGAGGGGGTGTCGAACGCCAGCGTCAACCTGGCGACCGAGCGCGCCAGGGTGGCATACGACCCTGCCCGTGTCGACCTCGCTGCCCTCACCGCTGCGGTGCAGAAGGCCGGCTACACGG
>DASYWL010000330.1:0-1981 GCA_035936055.1 Thermomicrobiales bacterium | reverse complement strand
GCTCCTCGCGCCGAGGTGGTATATCAATAAGGAGCGTAATATCATGACGTACCGACCGTCACTGTCACGCCGACGTTTCATTGGCACCAGCACCATCGCCGGGGCCAGCCTGGCCGGATCGCTCAACATCGGCATCGCCCGAAGCGCCTTTGCCCAAGGCACCCCGCAGGCGCTGGGCGACGCTTCCGGTTCGCTGACGGAGTGGGGCTTCGGCATCCAGGAGACCAACCCCTTGGCTCGTGCGCGCATCCTCGCCTTCCAGGCGGCCTACCCGGACGTCGACCTCGAGATCGTCGAGTCCTACGACGAGGCGAAGTTGCTCACTGCTGCGGCCTCCGACACGCTGCCCGACCTGCTCTGGCTCGGTCGCT
The DNA here is from genome assembly GCA_035936055.1 of Thermomicrobiales bacterium. Classification (GTDB taxonomy): domain Bacteria; phylum Chloroflexota; class Chloroflexia; order Thermomicrobiales; family UBA6265; genus JACCVC01. The sequence goes on along the minus strand of DASYWL010000330.1, from coordinate 1,610 downwards.
TCGAAACAGCCCCGTGGGCGTCCCGCGGCGTGCTGCAACCGCTCGACGAGTTCGTCGAGCGCGACGGCTATGACCTCTCGATGTTCTACGACTGGGCACTGGAGGAGGCGAGCTACGACGGCGAGCTCTACGGCATCCCCGGCGGTGCTGATGTCCGTGCACTCTTCGTCAATCAGGACTACCTCGACGAGGTCGGCGCGAACGCCCGAGAACTCGACACTTCCGATTGGGACAGGCTGAGCGAACTCGGCGCACAGCTGGTGCAAAAGAGCGGCGACGTCATCGACCGTTGGGGCTTCGACCACAAGCTGCAGGCCGGCTACATCTGGCTCTGGGGCCACGGCAACGGCGGAAACTTCATCAATGAGGACGGTACCGAGGTCTACTTCGATGACCAGGAGATCGTCGAGGCGCTCGACTGGGGCGTGCAGGCCTACGACGCCCAAGGCGGCTACACGGACTACCTGACCATCTCCAGCACATGGCAGGGCGACGAGCAGTTTGCCCGAGGCGAAGTCTCGATGGCGATGTACGAGCAGTGGATGCTCAGCGCCGCCGTCGCCACCATTGATCCCGACATGAACTTCTGGATCCTGCCGATCCGCGAGCGGGGCAGCGGCCCGGACGGCCCGATGGTGACGTTCTCCGGCGGCAATGCGTGGTACATCACCTCCGGTGCGCAGAATCCAGACGCGGCCTGGGAGTTCATCAAGTTCCTCCACACCGTCGACACATGGATGATCGGCGCGCGGGCAGTCAAGACCCTGCGGGAGGACACGAACGCGGTCTACTTCCCGTCGCTCACCGGCAATATCGAGGCTGACCGCCGGCAGATCGAGGAACTCTACGAGCCGGTCAACGAGGCATTCGACCACGCGGTGGAACTCTTCCCGACACTGGTCGAGGCAAGCACCTTCCGCCAGATCGCGAACTCGACCGTCGCCGGCCAGCTCGACCAGATCATGATGGACGAGGGCGTGATCCCTGCGCTATCGGGAGAGCGTTCGCCACAGGAAGCGCTCGAAGAGGCGGACGCTGCCGCACAGGAAGCGATCGACTTCTCCTGAGCCACAATCGGAGCACGGCGCGTGGAGGAGTGCCCACGCACCGTGCTCCCCGGTTCCCCATGCGGGTCACGATGACGGCGAGCCGGGGAGCCGCTCCCGCTCGACGGTAAGCGTGGGAGAGATTTCTTCATGGCACAGCACGCGGCAGAATCCACCATCGTCACGCCATCTCCGAAGCGTCGCGGGCTCAGCGAGGAGACGCAAGCGGGATTCATCGCCATCAGTCCATGGATCCTCGGCTTCATCGTCTTCACGGCGTTTCCCTTCGTAGCCTCCTTCTACTTCAGCTTCACCCGATACGATGTCATCAACCCGCCAGAATGGATCGGCCTGGCCAACTATGAGCGGCTGCTGACACGAGACCGGTACTTCCCGAAAGCCGTCCAGAACACGCTCATCTACGCGCTGCTCTATATCCCGTCGAACATCGTCACCTCGCTCGGCGCGGCGATGCTGCTGAACAGCGCTCGCCGCATGAAGGGCTTCTTCCGTACCGCCTTCTACCTGCCCGCCATGACCCCCGCCGTGGCGACGGCCTATATC
>DASYWL010000329.1:0-2693 GCA_035936055.1 Thermomicrobiales bacterium | reverse complement strand
GACCAAGACCTACGCGACGGGATCAGCCACCGTCCATGCCCTCAAGGGGGTCGACTTCGCCGTCAAGCGCGGCGAGATGGTCGCGGTGATGGGCCCGTCCGGCTGCGGCAAGATGACGTTGCTAAACACGCTGTCCGGCCTCGACCGGGTCGACAAGGGCACGATCTGGCTGGAGGGGCAGAATCTCGCCCAGCTGTCCGACCGCAAGCGGACGGACTACCGCGCCCGCCGGATGGGCTTCATCTTCCAGGTCTACAACCTGCTGCCGGTCCTCAGTGCGGTCGAAAATGTCGAGCTACCGCTGCTCGTCTCCGGCGTGCGCCCCAAGCAGGCACGCGATCGGGCGATGAGTGCGCTGGAAACCGTCGCGCTGGCGAAGTGGGCGAAGCATCGGCCAGCCGAGCTCTCGGGAGGACAGCGCCAACGGGTGACCATTGCCCGTGCGCTCGTCAATGACCCGGCAATCGTCTGGGCCGACGAGCCCACCGGCGCGCTCGACTCCACGACGGCCGACGAGATCATGCACTTGATGCGGGAGCTGAACGAGCGTCACCAACTGACCTTCGTGCTCGTGACGCATGACCCGGGCATCGGCGACCGCTGCGACCGCATCGTCCGCATGCGCGACGGGGAGATTGTCGACAGTGTCAGACACGACCCACTAGTAGAGGTTGCGGCAGTCGCGACGGGTTAAGGCCCGGTCCCCGAGCGCTCGCACTGGAATCCGATCATCGCACGCAACGGAGGAATCAGACCATGGATGACATCTTCGGGATCCCCATGACCGGCCTCGTGCTGACCTTGGTGGCCCTGTTTGCGCTCTGCCTGCTGTCGGTGGCGTGGGTGGGCTGGCGGCATCCAGTCATCTTTAAGCTCGGGGTACGAAACATTCCCCGCCGCCGGGCGCAGTCAACCCTCATCGTCGTTGGGCTGATGCTCTCGACCCTGATCATGGCCGCCGCCCTCGGCATCGGCGATACCATCAACTACTCGATGAGCGCCGACGTCTACGACAACCTTGGCCACATCGACGAACTCGTCGTCGCCAGCGCCGACAGCGAAGCGCGGGTTGACCTCACCGCTGACGGCACGTTCGACGCCGCGACCTTCCCGCGCATCGAAGCTATGCTCGAGGGTGATCCGAACGTCGACGGCCTGATGCCGATGCTTGACGCCCGAGCATCGGTAACCCACGAAACCATGCAGCTCGCTGAGCCGGGAATCATCATCACGGGGATCGACGCGTCACGATTGGAGGGATTCGGTGGTTTGCAGGACACCGATGGCCGGCTGATCGACTTCGGGGCGGTCGGCGCGGATGGAGTTGTACTGAGCGCCAGCCTCGCCGAGAAGCTGGACGCCACAGCGGGTGATCGGCTCACCCTCCACGTCAACAATGCCTCGGTCGTGCGCACGGTCACCGCCATCACGGAGGATAGCTACTTGGTGGGCACGCGACGGAGCCTCAGCAGTAGTCTCGTGACCCCCGGTCTGGCCATGCCACTCGCGAGCCTGCAAACCCTGATCGGGCAAGACGGCAAGCTCTCGGCCGTCGCCATCTCGAACGCGGGAGGCGTCCGCGGCGGCATCGACTACTCTCAAGCCGTGACCACCACGCTCCGCGAGGAGCTCGCGGGTCAAGGGCTCGGCGTCGCCCCGATTAAGGAGCGACGCGTCGCCGAGGCGAAGTCGTTTGCGACGGTGTTCACATCCGTCTTCCTGGTGCTTGGGCTCTTCTCGATCGCGGCTGGCATCCTCCTGATCGTGCTCATCTTCACGATGCTCGCCGCCGAGCGGCGCGCGGAGATGGGGATGGAGCGCGCCGTCGGCACCCATCGGCGGCAACTCATTCAGCAGTTCATCGCCGAGGGCAGCGGCTACGCGCTCGTCGCCGGGCTGGTCGGCACCGGGCTCGGCGTCCTCGCCGCACTGGGCATCGGCCAGGGGATGAAGCTGATCTTCGGCGACTATGTACCGATTGAGCCATACGTCGCCCCACGCAGCCTCGTTGCAGCGTATTGCTTGGGCATGGTGATCACGTTCATGGCGGTGGTCGGCTCCTCCTGGAAGATCAGCCGCCTCAACATCGTCGCAGCGGTCCGGGACATCCCCGACATCTCCTCTCCCCAGCGCAAGAAGTGGACGCTGGTCTGGGCGGGGCTCCTCCTGCTCGCTGGCGGGCTGATGACGTTTGCCGGAGCCGGTGGAACCGCGCTCCTGTTCACCACGGGCATGAGCCTCTGGCCATTCGGTATCATACTGGCGCTACGCTACTTCGGCGTCGCCGCCCGGCCGGTCTTCACCGCAGTCGGTCTGTACCTGCTCGTCTTCTGGCTCCTCCCGGAAGATGCCTTCAACGCGATCTTTGGTAACTACGACAGCGGCTTCTCACAGTTCTTCGTCGCGGGGGTCTTTTTGGTCATCGCCACCACGGTCATCACCATCAATAACCTTGACGTTCTCCTCGCCGGTCTCAGCCGGCTTGGCGGCCCGTTCCGCTCTCAATTGCCCGCCGTCCGCATCGCGATCGCGTACCCGGGCGCCACCAAAGGGCGGACGGGTCTGACCGTCGCGATGTTCAGCCTGATCATCTTCTCGCTGGTGATGATGGCGACGATGAACCAGACGTCGATCGAGTTGGCGCTTGGAGACGAGTCGAACGCCGGCTGGGATGTCCGCGCCGATGCTCGAAC
>DASYWL010000328.1:0-2514 GCA_035936055.1 Thermomicrobiales bacterium | reverse complement strand
CTCCTGTCGCAGCAGTAAGTTGCTGAGCTGCCCGCTGGCATGGTTCTCGTGCTGCCATTGTCAGCCTGCCGTTTACATACCAAGGGATGGGCGGTAGACTGACGGGCCGGCATGCGGACGCGCCGTCGTGTGCCCGTCAGGTCGCGATGCCTAGATAACGAACCAAGAGGCCCTTCGTGAACACCGCTCTCCGGATCCTGTCCTACCTGAAACCGTACTGGCGCCGCATGATCGTGGTCTACATCGCGCTGCTCATCGCCGTTGCTGGGCAGACTGCGATCCCGCTGGTGCTGGGCGAGGCGATCGACCGTGGTGCCGCCAACGGCGATACGACCTTCCTCTGGCAGGCGGCCCTCTTCCTGATCGGGCTGGCCGCGCTGCAGGGCGGGTTCACCTTCGTGCGCTCTTTCCATCTCAATGTGCTGGCGGAGCGGGTCGCCAACGACCTGCGCAATCAGCTCTACGCGAAGTTTCAGGTACTGCCGTTCCAGTTCTATGACCAGGCGCAGACCGGCCAGTTGATGTCCCGCGCAACCGAAGACATCCTGCAGATCCGCGGCATGCTGCTGATGGGCATGCGGGCGGTGCCGCACGGTCTCGCGCTGCTGGTCATCATCACCGTGCTGCTCCTGCGCGAGCACGTCCTGCTCGCCCTGGTGGCGCTCTCGACCACGCCATTCCTGCTCTTCTGGTCGTTCCGGTTCGGCGTCACCATCCGGCCGATGTTCCTCAAGGTGCAGCAGCAGTTCGGGGTGATGACGTCGACGCTGCAGGAGAACGTCGCCGGCGGCCGGGTGGTGCGTGCCTTCGCGCAGGAGGCACCGGAGTCCAACCGGTTCGAGGACGAGCTGGACAGCCTCTTTCACCGCAACGTCCGCGCGAGCAACCACTGGTCGTTTCACTATCCGCTGACGCTGGCCATGAACGGACTCAGCATCGCCGGGGTGGTCTGGGTCGGCGGCTACCTCGCGCTCACCGGGCAGGTGTCCATCGGCACGCTGGTCGCCTTCGAGCGCTACACCGCGCTGCTCAACGAGCCGGTGCGCTGGCTCGGCTTCGTTGTCAACCGTGTGGCCCGCGCGCTGGCAGCGGGCGAGCGGGTCTTCGAGATCCTCGACCGCAAGCCGGCGATCACCGACAGCCCGAATGCGCAGCCGATGGACGACATGCGCGGCGAAGTGCGCTTCGAGCATGTCTCCTTCGCCTACACGGGCGGCCACGGCGATGCCCTGGACGATGTCTCCTTCGAGGCGCACCCGGGGCAGATCACGGCGCTCGTCGGGCCCACCGGTTCCGGGAAGAGCTCAGTGGTCAACCTCATCCCGCGCTTCTATGACCCCGCTGAGGGGAGGGTGCTGATCGACGATGTCGACGTGCGGACCATCACGCTCGCGTCGCTGCGGCACAACATCGGCGTGGTGATGCAGGAGAGCTTTCTCTTCTCGATGACGGTCAGGGAGAACATCGCCTATGGCCAACCGGACGCGACCGAGGAGGACGTGATCGCCGCCGCGAAGGCGGCGCAGGCGCACGATTTCATCATGCTGATGGAGAACGGGTACGACTCGCTCGTCGGAGAGCGTGGTGTCACGCTCTCCGGCGGTCAGAAGCAGCGGTTGGCGATCGCCCGCGCGCTGCTGCTCAACCCGCGCATCCTCATCCTCGACGATGCCACCGCGAGCGTCGACAGCGAGACCGAGCATGAGATCCAGACGGCGTTGCGGACCCTGATGGCGGGGCGAACGTCGTTCGTGATCGCCCAGCGGCTCACCACCGTCCGCGACGCCGACCAGATCCTCGTCTTCGAGGGCGGCCGCATCACCCAGCGCGGCACGCACGACGAGCTGCTGGCGCAGGAGGGCTTCTACCGGGAGCTCTACGAGCTGCAGATGAAGGATCAGGAAGAGGCGGCCCGGCCCGGAGCGGTCATCGAGGACGAGCACCCGAGCGCTACCAGCGCAGGGGCCGTCACCGCCGGAGCTCCCGGCGGGGCGGAAGGAGCGTAGGAGGCAGCATGGGCCAGATTCGCTACAAACACGAAGAGCAGGTCCTCGGCAAGGCCTACGACAGCCGCATCGTGCGGCGACTCCTCGGGTTCCTCGAGCCCTATCGCCAGCAGGCGTGGCTGACACTCGGGCTGGTGATCCTGGTCACGGGCGCCGAGCTGGCGCTCCCGTGGCTGTTCAGCCGGGCCATCGACGAGGTCGCCCCGAGCGGCGAGCAGCGCCTGTGGATGCTCAACGTGATCGGTGCGGCGTTCCTTCTGGTGGTCGTGATCCGCTTCGTCGGCCAGTGGTTCCAGTACCGCACCGCTCAATGGATGGGACATCGTGTCGTCTACGACATGCGCAACCGCATGTTCCGGCACCTGCAGGCACTGAGCATGGGGTACATCGACCGACGCGGTGTCGGGACGGTGATGACGCGCATCCAGAACGACGTCAGCGTGATCCAGGAGATGTTCTCCGGCACTGCCCTCGGCCTGATGAGCAACGTGCTGGTGCTCGTCGGCAT
>DASYWL010000327.1:0-3633 GCA_035936055.1 Thermomicrobiales bacterium | reverse complement strand
GACATCAGCCCGCGAACGATCGCCTGGTACTTGCCGATCGGCCGGGTCTCGCCGCCACAGACGGGGCAGGCGCCGTCGCGCGTCTCGTGGTGCCGGTAGCTGCGCCGGCAGGTGTCACACCAGAGGTAGGTGCTGGGGTCGGGCTGGCTCATGCTGTGTAGTCCCGTGCCATCAACGGAAACGGCCCGGGTGCGTCCCCTTGCACCCGGGCTGTCACGGTGGTCGAAGGCAGGCGCCTGCTACTGGCGCATGGTCTTCGGTTCTCGCCGCTCGGCGCTGCCGCTGAGGCCAACGTTGGCGGCGGCCGGGTGCTCGCCGGCGCTGTCGGCCCATTTCTGGATGAGGTGGGTGATGATGATCCCGCTGATCATCATGATGATGGCGAGCCAGAGCTCCACCGTCTCCGCGAGCGTGCCAAATACGAGCGCGAGGTTGGATACCAGCATCGTGCCTCTCCTAGGATGATGATTCTTCGACGATCAGCGTGCCGACCATGCCACCCTCACGGTGGCCGGGGACCGAGCAGTAGAACTCGTACTGACCGGGCTCGGCATCCTCCGGGATGGTGATCGTGACATTGGTGCCGTCGGTCGGCAGATCCTCGGCGATGCCGAGCTCGTCGACCGTGAAGTTGTGCTCCAGGGAGCCGGCGTTGACGGCCGTGATCGTGCTGCCCGGCGCGACGATGGGCTCGGTCTCGCTCCACTCGTAGGGGTCGATCGCCTCGAGGACGACGTCAGCCGTCTCCGCGTCGGCGTCGGCCGCCACGCCCTCCTCGGCCGGGGCGTCCTGGCCGGTGTTCTCGCCTGCGGCGGTCTCACCCGGGTCGGCAACCTCGGGTGCAGGGGCGGTGGGATAGATGGGCGGTGCCTCGATATCCCCCGGCTCGATGTGGTCGCACTCCTCTGCCTCGCCCTCCTCGTCGGCCTCGTCATGGCAGGCCGCCTGAGCCACCTGCTGGCCGGTCTGGAGGACCGCCTGGTTGTAAACGTAGTCCCAGTCGCCCTCCATGATCAGCGTGACGAGCTCGTCGATCTGCTCCTCGCTGAGGTCGTTGCGGAACGAGGGCATGATCTTCTCGGTCTGCCGCGGGTCTGGGGGCGCTCCGTAGGTTACGCGGAAGCGGATGAGATCTTCGGCAAGCTGCTGCTGGACCGGATCGTCCGACTGGTAGAACAAATTTTCCTTAGGGACTCCAGCGCCGATCTGATTGAGCGGCGGGCCGATGCGCGGGTTCTCCTCGTTGCCAACGGCGCCGAGTCCGGCCGGGCCGTGGCACTGGAGGCAGAAGGTGATGTAGAGCTGCGTGCCGCGCGTGATCGCGACCTGCTCCTGCTCGGTCAGCTCCTCGTCGCGCCGGTCCGGCTCGCGGGCGATGTAGACGGTCAGGACCGTGGCGAGGGCGACGAGCCCGATGATGACCACGGTTGCGAGCTTTTGGACAGCTCCCACGTTCGGCTTCTCCTCATCCTCTCGCGTGACCGCCCGCAGCGACCCGCGTTACGTGCGATCAAGCAGGGTACGGCACAGCCACCTCGGACCGGTCGACATCCCCGAGGATGATCGTCGACGGGTCGGTATTGACCGCAATGGCGCCGTCCTCCTGAACCTCGAGCGGCATGATATCCATTCCGCGTGGTGCGGGGCCAGCAACATACTCGCCGTTGTAGTCGTACACCGAGCCGTGGCACGGGCAGATGAACTGGTTCTCAGCGGCGATGAAGGGGACGGTGCAGCCGAGATGCGGGCACTTCCACCAGAGCGCGAGAACCCCGTTGTCGGTATTGACCACGTAGAACTGGCCCTGAGAGTAGCGGAACGGGTCACCGCCGACTTCGGGAACGGCCTCGGCGCTGACGGTGATCTCGCCGCCGAAGGCGCCGGTCTTGTTCGGCCACAGCAGCCAGACGAAGCCGCCCGCGATCTGGGCGGTCACGATGCCGATCGCGCCGAGCGTCGCGTTGCGCGTGAACGAACGGCGGGATGTCAGTTTCCGTGCCGGGGTCGCGCCGTGGGCGGCCTGGAGGGTCTCCAGCAAGCCAAACACCTTGGTGGCCAGCCACCCACCGGCGATGCCCGCGAGCGTGCGTACCAGTGGAGTCATGGGTGAGTGTTCCTTCTCGTGAGCCGGGTGGCATCTGTCCGCCCGGCTGATCGGTGCATGTATCGGTACCACCCGGCCTAGTGGTGCTCGAGCGGGAGCTCCCACGGCCAGACGAGCTCCTGCCCGGGACCCCGGAATGACGTCCCGATGAAGGCGAGCACCCAGTACGCCACGAAGAATCCGGTGAAGAGCGCGATGATGAGCTCGCGTCGGGTCGGCCGGTAGATCCCCTGGATGATGGCCACGAAGACGGCGATGGTGGCGAGCATGATCACGCTCGGAAGCAGGACACCGGTCACGAACTCCGGCGCTCCAAACTGCTCGGTGAGAAAGGTGCCGATGCCGAACTTCGTGCCCGTGCCCGCCGCCTCGTCGAGCAGGATCATGCCGATTAGCACCACGGTGGTGAAGACCGCCGTGAAGGCGATTATCTTCCGGCCCTTGCTCGAGGTGCCAAGGATGCCGACGCCGAGCGGGCTACGATCGATGTAGGGGATGGCGGCGATCGCGACGAGCGCGACCGTCGGCACGATGACGCCGGCGAGACCGGCGTCCATGTGCAGCAGCAATTCCTGCAAGTTGAGGAAGTACCACGGAGCCTTCGACGGGTTCGGTGTCTGGTTGGGATTCGCGCGCTCGAGCAACGGCGCGTTGACGAGGATCGAGAGCGCGGTCAGGATCCCGAGAAAGACCACCGCGGAGACCGCCTCGACGACCACCAGCGACGGCCAGACCATGACCTCGTCCTCAGCCAGGTCAGTCGGTCGGGCCAGCGCGCGGCCGCGCACCAGCTCGAGGAGCTTGCGGCGCTTGGCCTCGTCGATCTGCTGGGCGGCGGAGCCGGTCGGCTGGTTGGCGAGTTCTGCCATGCCTGGATTCCTTCTCTCGACGTGGGTACGGGGGCGAGCTCGAGGCCTACAGCGGGCCGGAGATGCCGCCGTCCTTGCGAATGCGCCAGAAGTGCACGGCCATCAGGAAGGCCGCGACCAGCGGCAGGAAGATCACGTGCAGGGTGTAGAAGCGGATCAGCGTGCTCTGCCCGATCTGGAAGTCACCCAGCAGGATCCGGTTCACCTGCGGTCCGACGATCGGGGCGGCGCCGCCGATGTTGGAGCCGACCGTGATTGCCCAGTAGGCGAGCTGATCCCATGGCAGCAGGTAGCCGGTAAAGGACAGCAGGAACGTCGTCACGAGCAACAGCACGCCGATAACCCAGTTGAACTCGCGGGGCGGCTTGTACGACCCGGTGTAGAAGACCCGCCCCATGTGGAGGAAGACGGCGATGACCATGCCCTGCGCGGCCCATCGGTGCATGTTGCGCATGAGCTGGCCGAACGAGACGCTTGCCTCGATGTCCTTCATCGACTGATAGGCCTGGTCGGACGACGGGATGTAATAGAACATCAGCAGGACGCCGGTCATCGTCAGGACGAGGAACATGAAGAACGACAGGCCGCCGAGACAGAAGGTGTAGGTGACCTTGGTCGCATAGCGCTTGATCTTGACCGGATGAACGTGCAGGAACACGT
>DASYWL010000326.1:0-20025 GCA_035936055.1 Thermomicrobiales bacterium | reverse complement strand
ACCGGTGCCGGTGACGCCATGATCGCGTCTCGTACGCCGGAGAGGGCGAGAATCGGCTCGATGCTCACCAGGGGGTTGGACGGACAGAAGAGAATCAACTCCGCCTCAGAAACAGCCATCATCACCCGCTCCGATGGTCTGGCGCTGTCGATGCCGGCGAAGCGCACATCCAGGACCTCGTCAGCGTGCCTCCGCGCCACGAAGTAATCCTGAAACGCCAGCCAACCATCGGCGGTACGCACCTCCGTGGCCACACAGTCGTCAGTCATCGGCAGGATGGGCATGCTGACACCGAGACCAGAAGCGAGTCGGAGGGTGACATCCGTGAGCGTACGGCCCTCGTGCAGGGCATGGGTGCGCAGGATGTGCGTGGCGAAATCCTGATCGCCCACGATAAACCAGGGATCCTCGCCGTACCGGGCGATCGCGTCGAGCGCCGCTCGGGTGTCGGCCTCGATGCCCCAGCCGATCGCAGGGTTGGCGATCCCGGCGAGGGTGTACATGACGGTGTCGAGATCCGGGCTGATATGCAATCCGTAGAGCTCGAAGTCGTCGGCGGTGTTGACGATCGCGGTGACGACGCCCTCAGGGGCCGCACCATCGAGCCCCTGCAGGAGCTTGGCACCACCCACCCCGCCTGCCAGCGCAACGATCTTCCGGTATCGGATGTTCAGGCCCACGTTCGATGTCCTTGGCGAGAGTCGAGATCGGGTGTTCGCAGATCCGGCGCCAATCAGAGCGGGCTCGCTCACACGAGCATACACGAGCCCGGTACAGCGGCCATCTGCAGCAGGACGGGAATTACCAGCGATTGCGATGGAGCATCGACTCGAGCGGTTTCCTGCCCCGCTTGAGCGATGACGAGCGTCTGTCCGGCGCCGGGTGGCCGATGGCCACGACCCCGATCGGCATGTGATCGTCGGGGATACCAAGCTCGGCGCGGACGGCATCGGGGTCTCGGACGCCGACGAAGGCGCTGGCGAGCCCCTCGTTGACCACGGCGAGCAGCACCAGCATCAACGCGGCTCCGGCATCCGTGTGCCAGTACGGGACCGGCCAGGGATTCGCGCGGGCGCCGGCTCGCCGCTTGTCCGGCTCGCGATACCGCGCCCGGTAGATCTCCTCGCTGGTACAGACGACGATCTGGACGGGCGCGCTGGAGACGAACGGCCCGAACCCGGCTGCGACGTACCCTGCCTCGCCGACGATCTCGGCGACGCGCGCCCGAGTCTCGGCGTCGTCGATGGCCACGAACGAGACGCCTTGGCTGTACCCAGCACTCGGCGCGCGCTGCGCCACCCGGACGATGCGCTCGACCGTCTCCCACGGTACCGGCTCGTCGGTAAAGCGGCGAACCATCCGCCGCCGTCGCACCACCTCCAGAAAATCCACTCGCTCCCCCGTGCCGACATCGATCGTGGCTCATTGACAGGGCGATCCGTCACAGCGTCGCCTGGTGCTCGCCGAAGACATCGCGCAGGGCGTTGGCGGTCTGGCCGAGCGTCGCACCAGCGAGCAGCGCCTCCTTCATCACCGGCAGCAGGTTGTCGGTGCCCTCGGCCGCCGCCCGCACCCTCGCCAGCGCCGCCTCGACCGCCTCGCAGTTCTGCTCCGCCTTGTACTGCTTCACGCGCGCCTGCTGCGCTGCGACCATCTCCTCGTCGATGGCGTGCAACTCGATGTCGAGCTCCTCATCCTCGTGGCGGTACTTATTGACGCCGACCACCACCTCGTCGCCGGACGATCGTGCCATCTCGCGCCGGTAGGCATTCTCGGCAATCGCGTTCTGCACGAACCCGTGCTCGATCGCGGTCACCGCGCCGCCCTGCTCCTCGACCTGGTCCATCCACTCGTGCACCCTCGCCTCGACCTGATTGGTCAGTGACTCGATGAACCACGACCCTGCCAGCGGGTCGACGGTATCCGGCACGCCGGTCTCCTCCGACAGGATCTGCTGGGTGCGAAGGGCGATGGTTGCCGACTCCTCGGTCGGGATCGCCAGCGCCTCGTCGTAGCCGTTGGTGTGGAGACTTTGCGTACCGCCCAGCACGGCCGAGAGCGCCTGGTAGGCCACGCGGACGATGTTGTTGAGGGGTTGCTGTGCCGTCAGCGTGACGCCACCGGTCTGCGTGTGAAAGCGCATCATCATCGCCTTCGGCTCCGTCGCCCCGAAGCGCTCCCTCATGATCGCCGCCCAGAGCCGCCGCGCCGCCCGGAACTTGGCCACCTCCTCGAAAAGATTGGAGTGCGAGGCGAAGAAGAAGCTCATGCGCGGGCCGAACTTGTCGACATGGAGCCCGGCGTTGACCGCCGCCTCAACGTAGGCGACACCATTCGCGAGTGTGAAGGCGATCTCCTGCGCGGCGGACGATCCCGCCTCCCGGATGTGGTAGCCGGAGACTGAAATGGTGTTCCACTTCGGCAGGTGCTCGGCGCAGTAGGCGAAGGTGTCGGTCACCAGCCGCATGGAGGGCTTCGGCGGGAAGATGTAGGTCCCCCGCGCCGCATACTCCTTGAGGATGTCGTTCTGGATGGTGCCATCGAGTTTCGCCGCGTCTGCACCCCGCTCCTCGGCGACGATCTGGTACATGAGCAGCAGCAGCGAGGCCGGTGCGTTGATCGTCATCGACGTGGTGACCGCTTCCTGGTCGATCCCATCGAAGAGGCGCCGCATGTCGTCGAGTGTCGAGATCGCGACGCCGACGCGGCCGACCTCACCGTAGGCTCGAGGATCGTCGGAGTCGAGCCCGAGCTGGGTGGGAAGGTCGAAGGCGACACTCAGGCCGGTCGTGCCGCGCGACATCAGGAGGCGGTAGCGCTTGTTGCTCTCCTCTGCCGAGGAGAAGCCCGCGTACTGGCGCATGGTCCAGCGCCGCGAGCGGTACATGCCCGGGTGGATGCCGCGCGTGTAGGGGTAGTCGCCGGGTAGAGCGAGATCCACCGGCTCCTCACGCGCAGTGTAGACCGGCTCGATCGTGATGTCGGAATCGGTGGTGATGGCGCGATCGTCAGGCATGGTCGGCGTCCTCGCTACACTGCATCATCTCGTCCGGTGGCAGCATGCCACGATCGACGGCATCCTGCAGGATCCGGAGGACCAGAGCCCACAACTCCGGATACGCCTCAAGGGTGGCACGTTTTCGCTCAATCAGGCGTGAGGGGGTGATGTCGCGATTGGCGTGACCATGGGCACCCTCGGTCCACGCCATGATGATCGGGTGGAGCGAATCGATCGCCCGGGCGAATCGCGCCTCGGCGGTCTCCTGCGCCTGGTACTCACGCCAAAACGGGTCGAAGCTGGGGAAGATGTCATCCGGCAGCATCGCCATCAGGCGCTCGCCCGCCTCGCGCTCGCGCTCCGACTCGGTGGTTCGGGCGGTGTCGTCCCATATCGGGGTGTCGCCGGCGTAGACCTCGACAAGATCATGGACAATGAGGAGATCGCGGACGCGGTTGCGATCGATGCCGTCCGGGGCGACATCGGCGAAGAGCATCGCCAGCAGCAGGGTGTGCCAGTTGTGCTCGGCGACGGTCTCGAAGCGGGCGTCGGAGTAGACCCAGTTGGCGCGCCGAATTTCCTTCAGCGCGTCGGTGGCGAGGAAGAACGCGAGGCGGGCGTGGAGATCAGGCATAGTGGTTCTCGGTGTATCCGAACAGTGGACTTTTCACACTCAAGCCTACGCCACTCCGAACCTGAAGAGGAAACTGGAGATCTCCGCTTGTCATCTCGACCCCATTCGACTCAGGCCTACGGCCCTCGCACAGGGGAGGTCCCGCGGCTTCGCCACGGAGTGGAGTCATCTCTCCCGAATCGGAAGTTTGTCTCGGGAGGGCAAGAGATGTCTCGACTGCAGCCTCACATGCGCTCGCCTTTCGCTCGAAATGACACATCCGAGTGGGGGGCGGACGTTGGGTGTCAACGCGGCAGACATGGGACTCAGCTCTGCGCGTGTCAGCTCAGTCTGTTTGCACGAGCTCGGTGAGGACGCCGTGCGTCGACTCCGGATGGACGAACGCGATGGTCCAGCCATGCGTGCCCTTCCGCGGTGTCTCGTCAATCAGCCGGATCCCGGCGTCGTGAAGGCGAGCGATCATCGCCTCGATATCGTCAACCAGATAGGCAACGTGGTGCATCCCCTCGCCGCGCTTGCCCATGAACCGCGCGATCGGTCCCTCGGGATCGGTCGGGGAGATCAGCTCGACATAGCTTTCCTCGCCCGCCGCGTACACGATCGCCTCGATCGCCTGCTCGGGTACGGAGAAGCGCTCGCCACCGATGAACCCAAGCGCGGCGTAGCGCTCGGCGGCAACGTCGAGGTCCTCGACCACGACTCCGATATGGTGCAGGCGCAGGCCGCCGAGTGCCAACAGCATTGTGTCTTGCGCCATCTCCGGTCCCCTCACGCAATGTCCGTGCCCTACTGGACCGGCATCGGCTCCTTCGACAGCACCATGCCGCGTTCGCGGCGGCCGGTCAGCTCGAACCAGGCACGCAGCGTCTCGTCAGCAACAGGCACGGCCACCGTCGAACCCTCGCCGCCCGCCTCGATCACCACCGCCACAGCGATCTCTGGGTCGTCCCACGGTGCATAGCAGGTGAACAATGCATGCGTGTCCCGGGCACCGGTGTTGAGCGCGTCGTCCTCGTACCCCTCGTCGGCCTCGCCAAACTCAGCCGTGCCCGTCTTCCCGCCGATGAGAATCTCCTCCTCACCCTCGGGATTGGTCAGAGGCCACTTGGTCTTGCCCCGGCTGGCGTAGGCTGTGCCCTCCGGCGTGTGGCAGACCCGCCGCATACCCTCACGGACCACCGCCAGGTGCTCGGCATCGATGCCCAGCTCGCCGATCTTCTCGGCACCGATCTCGGTCACCTTGCCGTCGGCGCTGGTCCGCTGCGTGATGAGGTGCGGCCGGAAGTAGCGCCCGCCCATCGCGAGCGCGCCGACGTTGAGGGCGAGCTGCAGCGGGGTGGCGGTGAAGGCCCCTTGGCCGATGGAGACGTTGATGGTGTCGCCGACCGACCATCCCTCACCGGCAAAGGTCTCGCGCTTCCACTGCCGATCCGGAAAGAGCCCCTCGGACTCCGGCAGCTCAAGACCGGTGGGCTTGCCGAACCAGAACTTGCTCTGCATGTCCTCGGCGATCGGGTCGATCCCTAGTCCATCGAAGACGTGGCGCTCGTCACTGACGATCGCACTTTGATTGAGGTTGTAGTCGTAGTAGAAGATCGGGTCGAAGGCGTCGACCGGCTTCGTGTACTCCACTGCCGTGTTGTAGAAGAAGATGTCGCACGACTCCGCGATGGCACTGTAGATATCGGTCACCTCGTGCGGTGTACCCCCCTGCCAAGCCACCCAGCAGGCGTAGTTATTGCCCTGGGCGAGGTTGTAGGTAAACGGCACGCGGATGGCACCCTTGCAGGAGTAGGTCGTGTCAGTCGTCAGGGTACCGCGGGAGAGCGCGGATGCCGCCAGGAAAACTTTGAAGGTCGACCCCGGCGGGTAGAGCTCGTTGATCGCGCGGTTGACAAACGCCTTGCCGCGGGCGGGGTCCTGATACTCCGTCCACTTGCGACCGGATAGACCGGAAACAAAGAGTTGGTTGTCGTAGTAGGGATACGACACCATGCCGTGAATCTCACCAGAGCGCGGGTCGTAGGCCACCGCAACGCCGGAGTTGGGGATCTTCCACTCCTTCAAGCCCTTGGCGCGACGTTCGGTGTTGAGCTCCCGCTTGAGGTTCGCAGCCTGATCGATCGCCTTCTCCAGCGCCTGGCCCATCGCCTGCTGGAACTCGAGGTCGATCGTCAGCGTGAAGTTGTCCCCGGCAACCGGTGCACGCTCGGTCTGGGGGATAATGCGCGTGCGGACACCGTTGACATCCACCTCCTCGAAGCGGTTGCCCTTCTGCCCCCGCAGATGCTCCTCCAGCGTCGCCTCGATGCCAGACCGCCCGATGACGTCCTGCTGGTCGTAGATTCGGTTGCCGCCGGCGGTCATGTTGCGCGGGTCGTAGAGCGATGCGGCATCGATCGGCTGCACATAGCCGATGATATGTGACATCACCTCTCCCCCTCGGTAGACGCGGGAGAGCGCACTGTCGTCGATCTCAACGCCGGGCAGGTACATCAGATTCGCCTTGAGCTGCAAGGCGATCTCCCGCGGGACGTCGCGCTTCACCGTGACCGGCAGCCGGGGTGCCCAGACGCTTCCAATGAGGTATTCGAGTTCATTTATGACGTTGATGCCGGGCAGCTCGGAGCTGGCGGCACGGAAGCGGGCAGCGCCATCGATATCGAGCTGGGTGACGAGGACATAGCTCACCCGCTTGTCGATCTCGCCCTGCCATCTGGTGATAGCATCGAGCGCGTCCTCCCCCTCGTACCCAAGCATGCTGGCCACGCGCTGGAGGATCGTGTCCTGCGAGCCGATGGGCACCGCTGCCGGCCGAATAGTGAGTACATCCTCGAGACTGAGCGCCGAGATGAGGGTGTCCATCACGCGCTGGCGCTCGGGGGTGCCATCCTCCGGGAGGTCCGCCTCGACGACGCGCACCTCCCACGACCGACGGTTCTCGGCCAGCCTCCTGCCCTGCCGATCGAGGATCAGCCCGCGCGGGGCCGGCAGTTTCACCGCGCGGATGCGATTCTGCTCGGCCTCGGCACGAAACTCCTCACCCTGCTGGATCTGCATGACGCCGAGCTTGGCCGCGAGCACGCCGAACGCCGCGACCACGCCGCTCTTGGCAATCAGCATGCGGCGGTTGAGGAAGATCTGGTCAGCGCGCAGGACCTCTCTTCTCCTGCGACGCTTCTTTCGCTTATGGGGCGGATCGTAGGGGATGCGTTTGCGTCTCGCCATCAGCACTTCCCGGAACGTGTGTTCACGCGGTATGCAAGGCCGGCATTATTCGAGCCAGCGCAACAGGAGGTAGAACAGAGGAAACAGGATGGCGTGCAGCAGTGCTTGCAGCACCAGTGTGATATCCGGCACCATCCCGCGAATGAGCCCTTGGATGAGCCCGTGCAGCAGCGTCGCGACCAGCACCAGCACCAGCGGGATCAGCAGGTTCGCCCGAAAGACCGGCAACCGGGCCGGCTCGACCAGCACGACCGCGGGCAACAGGGCGAGGCCATTCGCCCCGAGCGGGTCCATCGCCAGCACATCGGTCAGAATCCCCGCCACGAAGAGCCATGCGAGCCCCTCCCGAACCCCGGCGAACAGTGTCACGACGAACAGGAGCAGCAGCACGAAATCCGGCGACACGTTGAGCGGATTGAGGGCCGGGATGATGGTTGCCTGCGCGAATACCATCGAGAACAGGACGACCCCAAAGATCACTCGCGCCATAGGCGGGAAACCGTGCTCCTGATGCCCTCCGATGCGCCGTGGTGTCAGCAGAATCGGGCACAATTGCCCCTCTTCGGAAGACAGCCGGCGCCGGCGGATGGGGGCATCGCAACGTAGCCGAGTGTACCATGGTATCTGTCGGCTTCTGGTGATGTCCGTATGTGGACGGAGGTGCCACGCCATGCCGCAACAGCAGAAACCCGACCCGGACGGCATGCTGTTCGATGAGATCTACGCTACCGCGCGCGGGGGCGATCCGCGCCGCATCCCCTGGGCCCACGGGGTGCCACACCCGCTGTTGCTGCCGTGGCTGGAGCAGGCAGATCGCCCGCCAGCAGGACGCAGCCGGGCGCTGGTGGTCGGCTCCGGGCTCGGGGACGATGCCGAGGCGCTCGCCGCCCGGGGCTGGGTGGTGGTCGGCTTCGACATCTCGGAGGCCGCCATCGCGTGGGCGCGGGAGCGCTTTCCCGACAGTCGGGTCACCTACGAGGTACGCAGCCTGTTCGAGCTACCGGCCGACTGGCAGGGCGTGTTCGATCTCATCGTGGAGATCCACACCGTGCAGTCGCTGCCGGTCACACGCCGGCAGGAGACTGTCAGGGCCATCGCCAATACCATGGCACCGGGCGGGTCACTGGTTGTCATTGCCATGACACGCGATGTCCACGTGCCGCTGCGCGGTCGCCCGTGGCCACTCACGGAGGCCGAGCTGCGATCGTTCGAGCGCCACGGGCTCATCGAGACGGGCCGATTCACCGCCGACGATCCCACCCGAGACTACCCTGGTCGCGTGCGCTGCCACTTCGCCCACCCTGCCTGACCGGCGCGGCCTCGCTTTGGAGAAACCATGACTGCGAACGCCATAACCGATCTGCTCGTCTCGGTCGACTGGCTTGCCGAGCACCACGACGATGCGAACCTGCTCATCGTCGACGTCCGTCCCGAGGACCAATACGCGCAGGGGCATATCCCTGGTGCGGTATCACTCGACCTCTACCCGATCAAGATCCTTGGCTCCGACCCCGAGAAGATCGAGGGCTGGGTCCGGGAGATCGAACACGCCTTCCGTCAAATCGGCATCGACCGCGAGCGGCACGTCGTGTTCTACGAGGACATCAGTGGTACCACCGCCGCCCGCGGTGTCTGGCTGATGCATGCACTCTCTATCGGCGAGGGCGCGATGCTGGACGGTGGGCTCCGGGCATGGCTGGCGGCTGGCAACGAGATCAGCACCGAGCCGGTGACCGCCAGCCAGAGCGACGTCACGGCGACGCTGGACCCGGCGCTCTTTGCCACCGCCGACGATGTCCTCTCGGCGAGCAACGACGACACCGATACCACCATCATCGACACCCGCGCCGACCTTGAGTGGATGCAGGGCACCATCCCCGGCGCCCGACACGTGGAATGGATTCACCACCTCAATCGCGACGGCACGATCAAGCCAATCGACGAGCTGCGGGCCCTCTACACCGATATGGGCCTCGCGCCTGACGATGACGCGATCACCTTCTGCGCGAGCGGCTACCGCGCTGCACATACTTGGCTGGTGCTGCGCATGCTCGGTCATGACCGCGTGCAGAACTACGCGCCGTCATGGGGCGAGTGGGGGCTCCGCGACGACCTCCCGGTCACATCGACGCAGTGACCACCGTCGCCATGCGCGGGTGTCGGCGTGGCACAATCGCCGCCAGAGATCTGGCATGTCGCCGGCGCCACCTCGCACCGGCCCGGCGCGGTACACAGGACAGACACCGATGAGCACTGCATCACCACAACGCCGGGTCGTCGTCACCGGCATCGGTGCCGTCAGTTCCCTCGCCCCGACTGCCGAGGAAAGCTGGCAGCGCATCCGCGACGGCGAGACAGGTATCCGCCGCTCGGAGTTGCTCGACCCCGACAAACACACCTGCCTGCTGCACGGTACCGTTGACAACAATGCCGTCCAGAACCGCTTCCTCGATCGCAAGGCGCTCCGCAACACCTCACGCTACAGCCGATGGGCGGTGGAGGCTGCCGGCGAGGCGATGCTGCAGGGCGGACTGCTCGACGGCGATCTGCAGACCAACATGGACCTCACGACCGGGGGCGCGGCACTGGGCACGTGCATCGGCGGCACCTACGACGACCTCCTGCCGGCGTACGAGACGGCGCTCAAGCGCGACTCCTACGCTCGCGTCCCACCGCACCTGCATGTGATGTTTCCCCACAATCTCGCGGCCTACGCCATCCAGCACCGCTTCGGGCTCGGCGGGCCGAGCTCGACGGTGGTGACGGCCTGCGCGACCGGCACCCAGGCCGTCGGAGACGGCTACCGCGCAATCCGGGACGGGCACGCGCCGATGATGCTCGCCGGCGCAGCGGAGTCGACCCTCCACCCACTCTTCGTGGCCGGATTCGAGGCGATGCGCGCGCTCGTCACCGACTCCAACGACAACCCGGAGAAGGCGAGCCGCCCCTTCGATGCCACCCGCGCCGGGTTCGTGCTGGGCGAGGGCGCGGCGATGTTCGTGCTGGAGGACCTGGAGCACGCGCAGGCCCGGAGTGCAATCGTCCTCGCCGAGATCGCCGGATACGCGACCTCCAACGATGCCTACCACCCGATCGCACCGGAGCCGCATGGATTCGGTGCGGCCCGGGCGATGCGCGCCGCACTCAAGGATGCCGGTATGGAGCCAGACGAGATCGACCATGTCAACGCCCATGCGGCCTCGACGACAGCCGGCGACAAGGCCGAAGCTGCGGCGATCCACGAGGTCTTCGGCGAACGCGCGAAGAGGATGCCGGTCACCTCTATCAAGGGGGCAATCGGCCACTGCATGGCAGCCGCCGGTGCGCTGGAATTCATGTCGGCGGTCCGCACGCTGACGGACAACTGCATCCCGCCGACCCGCAACCACCGCAATCCGGACCCGGAAATCGGACTCGACGTCGTCAGCGAGGCGCGGAAGGCCGAGGTCGATGCCATCTCCAAGCACTCATTCGGTCTCGGCGGGCAGAACGCAGTCGTCATCCTGCGGCGCTGGACAGGGACGTAGGCGCCGTGACAGACGACCAGGCGCCGATCGCCTGCCCGGTACCGACTCACGACGACGGCGCACCGCCGATGCAACCGGCGCTGATGCTCGCGTTCCGATTCCTGCTCGAGCTGGTTGCCTTCTGGGCGATCGGCTTGGCGGGCTGGCAGCTCGGGGATGGTGGACTGCCGGGTGGTGTGCTCACGGCAGCGATGGCGATCACCGCGATGGCCCTGTGGGGGGCACTGACCGTTCCCGACGACCCTGCCCGCAACCCGACACCGGTCATCGTGGTGCCCGGCTGGGCGCGGCTACTCGTCGAGCTGGCGATCTTTGGTGTCGCGGCGTGGTCGCTCTGGGTCTTTGTGTCGCGGACGGCGTCGGAGACATTCCTCACGGCCGCGGGCATCGTCTACATCGTTGGCTGGGACCGAATCTGGTGGATGCTCCGCCAGCGGTAGCCAACGATAGTGCACGCGTGCCCGCACATGGTCATTTCGACCGAAGCGCCCGAAGGGCGCGCAGTGGAGAAATCTCTTGCCCGTCGGGAACCGACTTCTGTGACGCAAGAGATTTCTCGACTCCTCGGCTTCGCTGCTACGCTCGAAATGACCATGTGCGCGATCCATTGATCCATCCAAGGACGACCTCACCATGACCAAGAACCTCGTCGGGCGGGTCGCGCTCGTCACTGGGGCGACCCGCTCCATCGGCATCGGCGCGGCGATCTGCCGGGCGCTAGCCGCGCGCGGTGCGAAGGTGGCCTTCACCAGCTTCACTGCCTACGATGCCGAGATGTACGACAGTGACGTTTCCGAGCCCGACCGCCTGGAAGCCGAGCTGCGCGAGATCGGCGCCGACGCGACGAACATCCCGTGGGACCTGACGCCTGCAGACAAGCTGCCCGCGCTGCTCGACGTGGTGGAGGAGACGCTGGGCCCGCTCTCGATCCTCGTCAACAACGCCGCCTACTCGACGCGTGACGGCTGGGAGGCACTCACTGCCGAAGAGCTCGATCGCCACTATCAGGTCAATGCCCGGGCAACGGCGATGTTATCGGTCGAGTTCTGCCGACGTTTCCAGGGAGAATCCGGCGGCCGGATCATCAACTTCAGTTCGGGGCAGCATCTCGGACCGATGTCCGGCGAGCTGGCCTACGCCATGAGCAAGGCGGCGATCATCACGTTCACCCAGAGCCTCGCCCCGGCGGTGATAGGCAAGAGCATCACCGTCAACGCGGTCAACCCCGGCGTGACCGACACCGGCTGGATCACTGATGAGATCCGGGAGTGGCTGCTGCCGATGATGCCGGCCGGGCGCTTCGGCACACCGGAGGACGCCGCACGCGTGGTTGCGTGGCTCGCATCAGACGAGGCGGCGTGGCTCACCGGCCAGGTGATCAACTCCGAGGGCGGCATGCTGCGCTAGAGTTGACCCGATAGCGCGCAAACGACGGAGCGGGAAACCACGTGCGGTTGTCATCCTTCGACATCGGCATCTTTGTCCGAAACCTGACGCCCGCTGCGCAAGAGATGCTTCGACACGGCGGCGCCGCAGCGCCTTGCCCGCTCAGCATGAAAGATTCAAAAGATTCATTGGAGGGAGCTATCATGGCACTACGGGACATCGGCAACACGCCCATCGCCTATATCTTCCCGGGCCAGGGCAGTCAGACGGTCGGCATGGGCAGGGACCTGGTCGAGCAGTCCTCCGAGGCGCACCGGATCTTCCAAACCGCCGACGACATCCTCGGCTTCTCCCTCTCGACCCTCTGCTTTGAGGGCCCGGCCGACGAGCTTGAGGATACGTACAACGCCCAGCCGGCTCTGCTCACGACCAGTACCGCGTCGCTTGCGGTGCTGCGCCAGCGGGCAGCTGGCGGCGGCGTGGCTCTCAACCCGATCGTCGCGGCCGGTCATTCACTGGGACAGTTCACCGCACTAGTGGCCGCCGACGCGATCGACTTCGCCGATGCCTTGCGCATCGTGCGCGAGCGCGGCCGCCTGATGAAGGAGGCCGGCGAGAAGCAGCCGGGCGGCATGGCGGCCATCCTCGGCATGGCGGACGCCGAGCTCGAAGGTGTCGTGCGTGACGCCAGCTCCGAGGGCGTAATCCGCGTCGCCAACGCCAACTGCCCGGGTCAGACGGTGATTTCCGGCGAGATCCCGGCCTTGGAGCGCGCCACCGCTCTCGCCCAGGAGCGCGGCGCGCGCAGGGTCACCCGTCTCGGCGTCAGCATCGCCTCGCACTCGCCGCTGATGTCCGCGGCGGCCGAGCAGCTCAGCGGGCAGCTCGCCGGCGTCGCCTTCCGAGACCCGGAGGTCCCGGTCATCGACAACAGCACGACCGAGCCGCTGGCGACTGGCGACGCCATCCGCGGAGCACTCGGCACACACATGGAAAGCCCGGTCAACTGGACGGATTCGGTTCGCCGGATGATCGAGATGGGCACGGAGACATTCGTCGAGCTCGGTGCCGGCAGCATGCTGGCCGGGCTCAACCGCCGCATCGACCGGAACGTGCCAACCCTTGGACTCAGGGACCTGCAGTAGATTCCGAGCCTGCCTGTAGAACACCCATTGCAATTCCCGCTACACTAGGCGGAATCCTGCGAGCGGCATCGGCGGCACTCGCACCTCACTACGCACTAAGGCAACGACGGGAAAGGAACTTCGACGTGACGCGAGCGGTCGTAACAGGGTTGGGGGCGGTTACGCCGCTCGGGATCGGCGTGGACACCTTCTGGGAAGGACTGACGGCGGGACGATCCGGCATCCGCAAGATTCAGAGCTTCGATGCCTCCGGTCTGGATGTCCAGATCGCCGGCGAAGTGCCCGACTTCAATCCTGCCGACCATATGGACATCAAGAAGGCGCGGCGGATGGACCGCTTCTCGCAGTTTGGCGTCGCAGCCGCCCGCGAAGCGATCGAGCACGCCTGTCTCGAGATCACCGACGACAACCGCGAGCGTATCGGCATCATGATGAACACCGGTGGCGGCGGCATCCCGACGATCGCCAGCGAAGTGCGCGTCATGGAAGAGCGAGGCCCGAAACGTGTCGGCTCGCTGGTCATCCCGCTCTTCGCGCCGAACATGGCCAGTTGCCAGGTCGCGATCATGTTCGACATTCACGGGCCAACGGTCACGTCGGTTGCGGCCTGTGCCGCCGGTGTACAGGCATTCGTCGACGCCGTCGCCATGATCGAGCGCGGCGACGTTGAGGTGGTCATCACCGGAGGCACCGAGGCCGCCATCATTCCGGTCGCGATCGCCAGCCTCAGCAATATGCGCGCGCTCTCGCGCTGCAACGAGGCTCCGGAACGGGCCAGCCGCCCCTTCGACGCTGATCGGGACGGCTTCGTCTTCTCTGAGGGCGCGGCGGCAGCAATCCTCGAGTCGGAGGAGCATGCCGCGCGGCGTGGCGCCACACCGATCGCCTTCGCTCACGGTGGCTACTACACATCGGATGCCTACCACATCACCGCGCCGGATCCGTCCGGTCGCGGCGCAGCCACCGCGATGCGGGGTGCGCTGCGGCGAGCGGAGCTCGAGCCAACGGACATCGACTACGTCGCCGCCCACGCGACTGCCACCACCATCGGCGACATCGCGGAGACCAACATGCTCAAGAATGTCTATGGCGGCCACGCCTACAACCTCTCCATCTCGGCCAACAAGTCGATGGTCGGGCACCTGCTCGGCGCGGCGGGGGCGGTGTCGGCGCTGACCTGCATCCTGGCGATCCGGGATGGGGTGATCCCGCCGACGATCAACCTGGATACGCCCGACCCGGAGTGCGATCTCGATTACACACCGAACACCAAGCGTGAGCGCGAGGTCAGGGCAGCAGTTGCCAACGGCTTCGGCTTCGGCGGCCAGAATGCCTGCGCAGCCTTCACCGCACCGGAGTAGCCACCGACATTCAACCACAGGCGAGCCGACGTGCAGCCGGGCTCCAATCAGGGCCCGGTTTTACATTTCCGTCTATGCGGATAGGATCAGTGTGTTCGATCGATGACCGCAGCAATCAAGGAGTCTCACCCATGGCCACCCCTGACGTCCCCGTGCGGCGTGTCGCAATCGTGACCGGCGCGGCACGCGGCATCGGTGCGGCGACCGCCCGCCAGCTCGCCGCCGACGGCTTCTCCGTCGCTGTCGCTGACATCGACCTCGATGCCGCTCGTGAGACCGCCGCAGCCATCGGCGACCGCACCATGGGTGTGCAGCTCGATGTGACCGATTCCGAGAGTTGGGCAACGGCAGTGGAGACCGTGCGAGCCGCCCTCGGCACGGTCACGGCGCTGGTCAACAATGCCGGCATCGCGGGACGGTCGGCGCCGGCGTGGGAACTCTCGCTGGACGAATGGCACAAGGTGATCGACATCGACCTCAACGGCGTCTTCTACGGCTGCCGCACAGTGCTGCCGACGATGATGGAGGAGGGTTACGGACGGATCGTGAATATCGCGTCGATCGCCGGCAAGGAGGGCAATCCAAACGCCTCCCCCTACTCCGCCGCCAAGGCAGGAGTGATCGGACTGACGAAGTCTCTGGCGAAGGAGGTCGCGACCAAGGGGGTGTTGATCAACGCAGTGACACCGGCGGTGATTGCCACGCCGATCCTGGAGCAGATCTCGCAGGAGCACATCGACTACATGACGAGCCGAATTCCGATGGGACGGGTCGGCCAGCCGGAGGAGGTTGCAAACCTCGTCTCGTTCCTCTGCTCGGACAGGGTATCGTTCTCGACCGGTGCGGTCTTCGATATCTCCGGTGGCCGAGCGACGTATTAGCAGGCGCTCTTTCGGTTCCATACCCCTGTCGTTTCAACCGGAGCACCTCAGAGGGTGCGAAGTTGAGAAACTTCTTGCGTCATGGACATCAGGTCTCGGCGGGTAAGAAATTTCTCCACTCCGCGGCTTCGCCGCTTCGGTCGAAACGACACGCCTGGTCGCTTGCAGGGGTGAACGCTGAAGCCAGCTACAGAACCGCCCGGGAGCACATGCTCCCGGGCGGTTTCCTGCTGCGATATTGTGAGATCCGCTGGCGCTACACCTCAGGCTCCACCAGCCCCATCTCGAACTGGCCGGTCAGCGAGAGGATCGCGAGCACGATCAGCACCGCCAGCAGCAGCGCGCCGAGCAGCGCCAGCAGCATCACGATGTTGGCGAAGCCCTCACCGCCCATGTTCTCGCGCGCCTCCTCCTCGTCGGAGGGATCGACGGTGTTGAGCGCCATCTGCGCGATCATCACCAGCAGCAACAGCATGCGCATGATCATTCCCGTCTCTCCTGCTCGTTCCCGCCGTGAGGCCTCATCGGTGTTGTGTTGACCCGCTGGTGCGGGAAATCGCGGCCATTCGCCGCACGACTGCCGTGACTCTACGGGATTGCCGCCATCCTTGGCAAGCAATGCCCGTCGGCGCTGCCGGACCTAGCCGACGAGCGCGCTGCGGATCAGCTGCTGCAGGATCATCAGCAGAATCAGCGTAACCAGCACCGAGAGGTCGAGCATGCCCATCGGCGGAAGCACCTGCCGAACCGGCGCGATGATCGGCTCTGTAATCTGAAAGAGCACCCTGCCGATCTGCGAGCTGAACCCCGGGTCGAACCAGGAGAAGATCGCCCGCGCGAAGATCAGCAGGCTGAGAATCTGGATGATGGAAAGCAACAGGTTGGCGAGTTCGGCGCCCATGGGTATGGTCCTTGAGTATACGTACGAGTGCACGCTCCGCGCGCTCCCGCAAGTATACCGGCCAACGCATACCCCTACCGCAGCTTTGGCAAGACGTCCGTAGCAACGCGCTCGACGATATCGAGCTTGTCCGCCGGGGGTGGCTGGAAGATAAACTCCTGCACGCCAGCCTTGCTGAAGCGCCCGACGTAGTCCTCGAAGGCATCCGTGGAATCCCACGGGCGCTCGTCGGGCATCTGGGCGACGACGTAGAGCATCGAGCGCTTGATGCTCTTCGGATCGCGGTCATGCCGCCGGCAGGCTTCATCCATGCGCTCGTTGCGCTCGCACATCTCCTGTGGCGTACCACGACTGTTCCAGCTATCGGCGTACTGCCCGGCGATATCGATCATCTTCAGGCCGTGCGCGCCCAGCATCAACGGAATGCGCGGCTTCTGGACCGGTGCCGGGCGGTTCCAGGCATCCTTGAGGTGGTAGTACTCGCCGTCGAAGGTCATCTGGTCCGACCCGAGGTACCGATCAAGCAGATCGACCGCTTCGGCGTACTGCTCGACGAGCTGCCGGGCCACCGGGAACTCCAGCCCGAACATCTCGTGCTCTTCGACGAACCACCCGGCGCCGATCCCCAGCTCCAGGCGCCCATTGGAGATATGGTCGATCGTCACCGCCTGCTTGGCGAGCAGCGCCGGGTGCCGGAACGTGTTGCTGCTCACCAGCACGCCGAGCCGGGCCGTCTTCGTGTGGGTCGCCAAGGCCGCCAGCAGCGTCCACGCTTCGAACATCGGGCCTGGCGGGTTCGCCGTCGGTACGAAATGGTCCGGCAACCAGAGGCTCTCCCAGCCCATCTCCTCGAACCACGCCCAGCGCTGGTGCATCTCGGGCCACGTCCAGGTCTGGACGGTCTGAATGCCAAACTGGCGCACGCCATCGGGCGATGGAGTCATACCTCTCCTCCTGCGAGCGGGGTGAACTGGTCACGCAATCTCGGCAGTATATCCGAGGCCACCCGTTCAACCACGCCGAACTGGTCCGGAAGGGGCGGTTGCAGGATGAACTCCTGCATCCCTGCCGCCTGATAGCGACCGATGTAGTCCTCGAAAGCGTCGGTGGAGGACCACGGCTTCTCCTCCACTGACTGGTTGACGCCGTAGAACATCGAGCGCTTCACCGTGCGGGGGTCGCGCCCAATTGCTTCGCAGTAGTCGGTCAACTGCTGGTTGCGGCGGACCAGCTCTTCCGGCGGCGCGAAGGAATTCCAGGTGTCGGCGTACCGGGCGACCAGTTTGAGCATGCGCGGCCCGTGTGCACCCATCACCAGCGGCGGACGCGGCTGCTGCACCGGGGCCGGCCGGTTCCAGGCGCCGTTGAGCCGGTAGTGCTCACCCTCGAACGAGGTCTGGTCATGTGTGAGGTACTGGTCGATCAGTTGCACTGCCTCGGCGAAGCGGTCGACCAGCGTCCTGGTTTCCGGAAAGTCAAGCCCGAAAACCTCATGCTCCTCGACAAACCACCCCGCGCCGATTCCCAGCTCCAGCCGGCCCTCGGAGAGGTGATCGACCGTGACGGCCTGCTTGGCGAGCAGCGCTGGGTGCCGGAAGGTGTTGCTGCTCACGAGGATGCCGATCCGTGCCCGCTCGGTGACCAGCGCCAAGCCGGAGAGCAGCGTCCAAGCCTCGAACATCGGCTTGTCACGGCCGGCTGTCGGGAAGTAATGGTCAGGGAGCCAGAGGCTGTCGAAGCCGAGCGATTCGAACCATTTCCAGCAGTCCCGCAACTCGGGCCAGGTCCACGTCTGGATCGTGTGGATGCCGAACAGCAATCGGTCGGGCGTACCAGGCATGGTGTGCTCCTTGGAAGGCGAAGCGTAATGCGCTACACGGTTTCCCAGTCTCACCCGCCTGGCTATCCTTGCCAAGTGGCGATAATGAGGGGAAACTTGACCAGCGAAACACGACAACGGAGTCGGTAGTCGTGTGCCACGCGGGGTTGCCGCACGCGCATGTCTCCGTGCCCACACATGTGCCTGCTCCACCCAACACAGACAGGCGACGCCTGGAGGAAAAATGAGCGATAACGGCAAATCCAGCGAGACCAATGGCGAGGTGGACATGCGGTTCAACAGCCGCACCCTCTACGACGGCAACGACCGCGCCGGCGCCCGTGCCATGATGAAGGCGGTCGGCTTCACCGACGAGGACCTCGGGAAACCCATCATTGGCATCGCCAACACATGGATCGAGACGATGCCCTGCAACTACAACCTGCGGCGGCTCGCCGAGGCAGTGAAGAAGGGCGTCCGGGCTACCGGTGGCACGCCGATGGAGTTCAACACGGTCGCGATCTCCGACGGGGTAACGATGGGCACGGAGGGCATGAAGACCTCGCTCGTCTCCCGCGAGGTCATCGCCGATTCGGTGGAACTGGTCGGCCGCGGGCACATGTTCGACGGCATCATCGCCCTCGGCGCCTGTGACAAGACGCTGCCGGGCCTGGCGATGGCACTCACGCGGCTCAACGTGCCCAGCTTCTGCCTCTACGGCGGCACCATCATGCCTGGCTTCTGGCGCGGCAAGGAGGTGACCATCCGCTCGGTCTACGAGGCGATCGGCGCCAACGCGGCCGGCAAGATGAGTGACGAGGACCTGAAGGATCTCGAGAACCACGCCTGCCCGGGCGCGGGCGCCTGCGGCGGCCAGTACACCGCCAATACCATGGCGATGGCGATAGAGTTCCTCGGCATGTCGCCGCTGGGCTCGGCATCGCCGCCAGCGGTCGACCCGCGCAAGGAGGAAGTCGGTGAGAAGGGGGGCAAGTTGATTATGGATCTGCTCCGCCGCAATGTCCGCCCGCGCGACGTGCTCACCCGCGCCGCGTTCGAGAACGCGATCGCTGGCGTCTGCGCGACCGGTGGCTCCACCAACTCCGTGCTGCACCTGCTGGCGCTGGCCCGAGAGGCGGGGATTGATCTCGACATTGACGATTTTGACCGAATCTCTCGTCGTACGCCGCTGATCGCAGACATGATGCCGGGCGGCAAGTACGCCGCCGCCGATCTGGACAAGGCTGGCGGGATTCCGTTGATCGCGCAGCGGATGGCTGAAGCGGGGCTGATCGACGGTGCTGCCATCACGCCGACGGGGCGCACGCTTGCTCAGGAGGCGGCCACCGCCACGGCGACCGAGGGCCAGGACGTGGTGCATGCCGTCGCCGACCCGATCAAGAAGACCGGCGGCCTGCACATCCTGAAAGGTAACCTGGCGCCGGACGGCGCGGTGGTGAAGCTGTTCGGGTACGAGCGCACCTATCACAAGGGGCCGGCCCGCGTCTACAACTCGGAGCACGAGGCGCACGAGGCTGTGCTCAACGGCAAGATCAACTCGGGCGATGTCGTAGTGATCCGCTACGAGGGACCGAAGGGTGGCCCGGGCATGCAGGAAATGCTCGCCGTGACTGCCGCCATCGTGGGCGAGGGCCACGGTGACGATGTCGCGCTGATCACGGACGGCCGCTTCAGCGGCGCTACCAAGGGGTTGATGATTGGCCACGTCGCGCCGGAGGCGCAGGTCGGGGGCCCGATCGCCGCGCTCCAGGAGGGCGACCAGATTGTCATCGACGCCGAGAACCGCGTGCTGGCGGTGGAGCTCTCCGACGACGAGATCGCAGCGCGGCTGAAGGACTGGAAGGCGCCGGAGCTGCGCTACAAGAACGGCGTGCTGGCCAAGTACGCGAAGCTGGTGCGGCAGGCCGACCAGGGGGCGACGACCCTCCTCGACGAGGATGTTCGCTGGGAGTAGGGGTCGCTCGATACAGACAGGGCGAAGATGGAGTCCGCCCGTACGGAGTGGCAGCGCCCATCGCCTCACTGCGTATCGACGTTGCCCTCCCTTGGCGTGTATTCGACCGGCGAACCCGCCCACAATCGGCGGGTTCGCTGTTGGCAGTGATAGCCAGCATTGTGATGCCC
>DASYWL010000325.1:0-10351 GCA_035936055.1 Thermomicrobiales bacterium | reverse complement strand
ATCGCCTTCAGCTCAAAGCGCGGTAACGACGACGCGAAGACTCAGCTCTGGGTAATGCCGACCGACGGTGGCGAACCGATCCGGGTGACCTCATTCGACAACGGCGTGCTCGAGCACGACTGGGCGCTGGACAGCCAGCGCCTCGTCGTCGTCAGCCCGGTCGAGATGAAGCCAGAGCACGCGGAGACCGAAGCCGACGTCCGGGTGATCACCTCCGAACACTACAAGTCCAACGGGCGCGGCTTCGTCGACCACCGCTACCCGCAAGTCTTCGTCGTCGACCGTACCGAGCCGGACGCCGAACCGCTGCAGCTGACCGAGGGCTGGTTCCTGCACCGCTCCCCGGCGTGGTCGCCGGACGGGCGAGAGATCGCGTTCGCCACCAACCGCAACCCCGACTGGGACACCTCCCGCATCTCGGACATCTGGACCGTCCGGGCGCATGGCGGTGAGCCGCGGCGCCTCACTGACGGCACAGGGTCGTACGATTCGCCGGTCTGGTCGCCGGACGGCACCCGCCTCCCCTTCACTGGTGAGGCCGAACTCGATCATGTCTACCGCAACACTCGCCTCTGGATGATCCTCGCTGCCGGCGACGATGCGATCGATCTCAGCGGCGATATCAACCGCTCGATAGGCGACTCTTCCATGAGCCATCCGACCGGCGACCTCTCCGGCTCCCCAATCCGCTGGACCCTCGACAGCAATGCGGTCGACGCGCTGGTCGACGACCGCGGAAGCACTCGCATCGTCCGATATCCACTCGACAAGGGCGATGTCACCGCGTTGACGCCGCTCGGCATGCATGTGATGGCCTTCGACCATCTCGGCAATCACCGGCTCGCGATCACCGTCGCCGATGCAACAACGCCAGCCGAGCTGGCGACCATCACCCGAAAGCAGTTCGCCCGAATCACCGACTTCTACGCCGATTGGGTGGCCGATGTGGCCGTCGCGATGCCGGAGGAGCTGATCGTCGACGTCAACGGCACGGCGGTGCAGGGCTGGCTGTTGCGTCCGCGCAACCACACGCCGGAGCGCAACACGCCGCTGATCATCAATATCCACGGTGGCCCGCACGGGCAGTACGCGAGCGCCTTCTTCCACGAGCTGCAGCTCTACGCCGCGCGAGGCTGCGGTCTGCTCTACATCAACGCGCGCGGCAGCGTCGGCTACGGCGAGCAGTTTGCGGCAGCGGTCACTGGCGCCTGGGGCGAGGCGGACACGCCCGACCATGAGGCGATGCTGGAACACGTTCTCGCGCAGGACGGCTGGGATCGCGACCGGCTCGGCGTCACCGGCGGCTCCTACGGCGGGTTCATGACCAACTGGCTGCTGGGGCACACCGACCAATTTCGGGCGGGAGTCACGGATCGCTCGATATCGAACATGGCCTCGATGTACGGGACGGACGACATCGCGATGGTGACCCTCGATCCGGAGTTGGGAACACCATGGGATCATCCAGAGCGGTACTGGAAGCTCTCGCCACTTCGCACGGTCGCCAACATCACGGCGCCGCTGCTCATCGTCCACAGCGAGGAGGATTACCGCTGCCCGATGGAGCAGGCCGAGCAGCTCTTCATCGCGCTCAAGCGGCTCGGGCGGGAGGTCGAGTTCGTGCGGTATCAGGGCGAGAACCACGGGCTCTCGCGCAGCGGCAAGCCGAAGAACCGGGTCGACCGACTGCAGCGCACCCTCGGCTGGTTCGAGCGCCACTTGGCATGAGTGGTAGGGCGGATAATTCGCCTCTACAGTTCATGTCGCCGAACATCGCGAGCAACAGTCTGGCCCGGCTCTTGCGAGATAGACTCCCAAGCTTGTCGCATTTTGACGATCGGAGGATTTCACCGTGGCCAACCAGAATCAGGAGTTCGCCGTCAGCGACGTCGAATACAATGTCATCACGACGATGAGCAACCTGCTCCAGAGCGAGGAGGTGCTCATGAAGTACGCCACCGACGCCAGGGAGGCGGGTGACTCGGAACTGGAGCAGATGTTCCACGATCTGCGCCGCCACAACGGCGAGGTCGCCCAGAAGCTCTACCAGAAGCTCGGCCAACTCGCGTCGAAGGCTTCCTAGCCTGCCATACATGCGGGGGTGACCCGAGAGGTCGTCCCCGTCCTCAGCCATTTCCCATACTGGAGGGGGCGCCCGTACCGTGAACATCACCGTCCGGTTTTTCGCCATGTTTCGCGAGCAGCTCGGCACAGGCGAGAAGACGATCACCATTCCCGAAGGCAGCACCGCCCGTGAGGGCTTCGACACAGCGCTGGCTGATGCGCCCGCGCTGCAGGGACTGGCTGACTCCGTGATGCTCATGGTGAACCAGGAGTACGTCGACCCCGACCACGTGCTGCAGGGTGGTGACGAACTGGCGATCATTCCACCGGTCAGCGGTGGCGACCACCGAAAGCACTTCGCCGTCACCGAGCATGAGCTCAACCCGCGAGCTGTCGAGGCGCTGGTCGCCGGTCCCGGCGAGGGAGCGATCGTCACCTTCATCGGCGCCGTGCGCGACCACGCGCGCGGTCGGATCGTGACGCTGCTGGAGTACGAGGCCTACGACGCCGCCGCGGAGAAGATGCTGGCACGGGTGGGAGACGAGGCGCGGGCGCGGTGGCCGGATGTGACGATGGCGATCACGCACCGAACCGGGGCGTTGAAGCCCGGCGAGGCGAGTGTGGTGATCGCCTGTGCGTCACCCCACCGGGATGCCGCCTACGAGGCGAGCGCCTTCGCGATCTCGCGAATCAAGGAGATCGTACCGATCTGGAAGAAGGAGCACTACGAGGACGGCTCCACGTGGGTCGGCAGCGAGGCGGACTACCAACGCCTCACCGGCAGGCTGTAGAACCCAACCGCATCTCCGGGCACCGGAAATCGTCATTCCGAGCCGCCCGACATGACGGCTGGCTTACGGGGCCGTAGTTGGTCGTGTTCGAAGGAGCGGGCAGACACCTTGGCAAGACCTGTCCCTACGAGCTGGCTGGGGCTCCCAGGTTCGTCACGATCTGGGCAGAAACCGCATCGAGCGCCTGGGTCACGTCGGCGACAAGATCACCAGCCTCCTCAATACCGACGGAGAGCCGGATCACGCCGTCCTCATCGAAGGGCCAGACGAGCGACGCCACATCTCCGAGACTGACGGCCTTCAGCGGGATCGTCAACGCATCCAGAAAGACGTTGCGGGCACGCTCATGCTCGACCAGGCGCACCGACACCATGCCGCTGAACCGACCACTGGTCATCTCGGCCGCGCGCTCGTGACCCGGGTGGGATGGCAGCCCTGGATAGTGCACCGTTTCGACCGCCGGGTGCTCGGCCATGACTTTCGCTACCGCTAGGCCGTTCTCGCAGTGCTGCGCCATCCGCAGTGCGAGCGTCTTGACACCATTGAGCAGGATCCAGCCCGACTGCGGCGCCATGATCCCGCCGAGCTGGGCCAGCCGCTCACGCATCGCCACTGTGGCCCCGGCCTTGCCCGCAATCGCGCCACCGATGACGTTGCTGTGCCCGGAGAGGTACTTGGTGGCGCTGTGGATCACGATGTCCGCGCCATGCTCGATCGGGTTGTAGAGCGCCGGGCTGAGGAATGTGTTGTCGACGATGAGATCGACACCAGCCTCATGGGCAATCGCCGCCAGCGTGTCGATATCCGCGATTTTCAGGGTCGGGTTGGAGAACGGCTCGACGTGAAGCGCGCGGGTATCGGGCGTGATGGCTGCCCTGACGGCATCGAAGTCCGTCATGTCGACGGCGGTCGCCGTCGCGCCGTAGTCGCCGATGCCGCGGCAGAAAAAGTCTCGCGTTGCCTCGTAGAGGGAGTCGGACACCACCAGGTGACCGCCGCCCGCGACATAGTGGAACGCGACGGTGGTAACCGCAGCCATGCCGGACGCCGTTGCCAGCACATCCTCTGCCCCTTCCAGATCGGCCAGCTTCAGTTCCAGACAGCGCACGGTGGGGTTGCCGTAGCGTGAGTAGATGTAGTGCGGCACCTCGCCGTTATTGAACCGGTCGATCTGGCCTGCGGATCGAAAGGCGAAGGTCGCGTTCTGATAGATCGGCACGCCGGCGGCACCGGTGACCGGGTCCGGCGCTTCGCCCGCATGCACCGCCCTGGTCCCAAAACCCCGTCGTTTCGTCCCGTCGCTCACGCTGTCTCTCCTTCGCTCTCCACGCGTCGGAGCTGATCGCGATATGCGGGCAAGGTGCGGCCGTAATCGGTGCCCCAAGTACCTCGCTCGGCGAGCATGCGCGCTGGCTCCTGGTCGTCCGGCTCCATCAAGAACCGCATGCGATTGGTCACCTCGGCGAGCGGCTCGGATTCGATTCCTGACTGCTCGCGGATCATGCGGCGGACATCTCGCCGGCGCTCCCAGCCAGTCTCGACCGCCTTCTTCAGCGCGGCGAGCTGCTCGTCGCCGTCCCGGGCGAGCGCCCGGACGCCGATTACGGTAACGTGCGACACGAACGGCTTGCCGGTCATGATGAACCAGCTCCGGGCAAGGTCCTCGCGGAACCCGCTCTCGGACGGAGCGAGCGCCTCGGCGCCCTCGGTAATAATGACCTGTGCATCGGCGGGCGGGTCGTCCCTCGGGGCAATCTTGGTCGCCTCGATGCCGAAAAAGGGCTTCAGCAACGCACGCACGAGCGCCTCGCCGGACGCCCCCACATCCCTGAGGCAAACCACCGGGCCCTCGATCTCGTCCGGACGGGCCGGCGTCCACATCGCAACCATGCCGACGCCGTCATGGACGATCGCCACGGAGCGATCGATGACGTGGGTACGG
This sequence comes from Thermomicrobiales bacterium, assembly GCA_035936055.1. GTDB lineage: Bacteria > Chloroflexota > Chloroflexia > Thermomicrobiales > UBA6265 > JACCVC01. The sequence continues at coordinate 5,554 of DASYWL010000325.1, read as the reverse complement.
GTGAGCAGGGTCGCCTCGGGCAGCGGCAGCAGCGCGACATCGTCCTCGGTGACATCAGCGGCGCGCAGGTCCGCGCGGACCTCGATGGGAGGATCGCCCTCGAACCAGCCCTCTCGAACCGGAGCGGTGAGGAACGCGGTTGCGGTCGTGTCGTCGATCAGGATGGTCATGAAACGAGTATCTCCTCACCTGCCCATCGGGTCATGCCAAAGGTGATAATCACACACTTGGCGCCATCCTGAGCGAAGAAGGCCGGAGTCGAAGGATCGCAATCGTCGAGGACTCTCAGTGCGACGATGAAGGTCAGTGAACACGAGATGCTTCGATACGCATTCGCTTCGCTCAGTGCAGGCTCTTCACGCTCATCACATCGCGAAGCGTCTCGATCGGGAAGCGCGGGTAGGAGCCGAAGACCTTGAGCGTCTCGGCGTACTGCTCCATCGCCGAGAGCACCTCGCGCACATTCGGATCGGCACGGTGCCCTTCGAAGTCAATCAGGAAGACATAGGTCCCCAGCCATCCCTTCGTCGGGCGCGACTCCAGGCGCGTGAGGTTGATCCCGGCCTCGGCGAGCGGCCGGATGATCTTCTCCAGCACGCCCGGCTCGTCGGCATCGGCGGTCAGCCCGATCGACGTCTTGTCGTCACCGGTCGGCGCAGCGTCCTCCCGCGCGAGCACAACGAAGCGCGTCAGGTTGCTCGGGTTGCCCTGGATGTTCTCGGCAATGATCACCCCACCGTAGAGCTGCTGCGCCGGGGCCGGGCCAACCGCCACAACCGCCAAGTCACTCCCCTCGACCACCGCCTGCACCGCGCCCGCCGTCGAGAGCGCGGCCACCTGTTCCGCATTCGGCATCTCTCGGTCCAGGAACCGGCGGCACTGGCCGAGCGCCTGTGGGTGGGACATCACCGTGCGGACCTCCGAGATGGGAATCTCCTCCTTCGCGACCATGACATGGCGGATCGGCACCACCACCTCGTGACAGATGCGGAGATCGGTCTCGTGGATGAGCAGGTCGAGCGTGGTGCTCACACCGCCCTCGATCGAGTTCTCGATCGGCAGCACCGCGGCGCCAGTCTCGCCCCTTTCGACCGCCTCCGCGCACGCCGGTATGCTGGAGGACGGGATCAGCTCCGCATTGAGACCACCGTACGTGACGGCTGCCTCCTCGCTGTAGGTTCCCCGCGGTCCCAGAAAGGCTATCGACATGCTGCCCTACCCCACCTCGCCAGCGCTCGTGTCAAGGGCCTAACCTTACCCCTAGATGCAAGGCTGTGGCAGGCACTCCCCGCCCCGTATACTCCACCCATGACGAGCGACGAGCAACGCAACCAACCCAGGCGCGGCCCAAGCAAGCGCCAGCAATACCGCAAGGAGCGCCCGGCACCGGAAACGGTCGACACCGACTGGCGACTGTTCATCGCCATACCCATGCCGCAAGAGGTGCGCGACCGGCTGCGCAGGCTGATTGACCGGCTCGAGCCGGAGGGCTGGCCCATGCGGTGGGTCGATCCCGACAACGCCCACCTCACCCTGCACTTCCTCGGCGACACGCCGCCGGAGCAGGCGGAGATCCTGCGGCTGGCGCTCGGGCCGATCGTCGGCCAGCATCCGGCATTCGACCTGCGAACGGCGGGGCTCGGCGTCTTTCCGAAGCTGAAGCGCCCGCGGGTGCTGTGGCTCGGGGTGTGGGGGCCAACGCACCGGCTGGAATCGATCTACAACAACCTCGGGGACGCGCTGGACAACCTGCAGTTCCCGATCGAGGAACGGCCGTTCAGCCCGCACATCACGCTTGGTCGGGGGCGCGGCGGCAGCAATGTGCCGATTCGCGATCTTCCAGAGAAGCTGCGAGCGGCGATCGACACGATGGCCGCCGAGGGCCTGGCCGACCCGCAGAACGGCCTGCCGCTGCCGATCGAGGAGGTGCTGCTCATGCGAAGCCACCTGAACCGGGAGGGACCGCGGTACGAGGTCATCGAGCGGTTTCCCCTCGCCCCGCGAGACGCCGACGGGGACTGACTGCCCTGCGACAGCGCGTTTCGCGCGAAGATTCTTCGACACGAGCCCCGCCTTCCGGCAGGGCTCGGCTCAGAATGACAGGTTGGTGGGCGATCGGCTTACTGGTAGATGACGACGTCGGGAGTGGGCTCGAGCGCCATGACCTCCGCCGGGGTCATCAGTGGGTCGTCCTGCTGGTAGAAGAGCTTGATGCCGTGGTACTCGATCGGTTGCTGGGTGATGACGACCTCGTAGGTGTCCATCTTCATATCCGGCGGCCCCCAACCGTCCTCGTCAATCACCAGGTCGACACCGGCCATCGGCTTGATCTGGTCCTTGTCCTCGATCATGTAGACATGGAACTGGTGCACCACCAGCATCTTCCGCGAGGTGCCGTACTTGTCGGCGACGTCGACCAGCCACTGCTGTGCCTCCGTCACCTGCTCGGCGGTGACGTGGCCCAGGTCCTGCCCCGGGATCTCGTCGCCCCACATCTTGAACTCGGGGTCGATGCCGAGGTGGACGTGGTCGTACCGCAGCCAGCGCTCGAGCCCCTGGTAATCCTCCTTTGGCTCCTTGCGGCCCATCTGGACATCGAGCAGCAGCACCATGTCATGCTCTGCGGTGAACTCGGTGTAGAGATCGAGCCAGTCGCCGTCCGTGTCCGCAACGTAGCTGTTGTCGCCCTGCGGCGTGCCCTGCGCGACCGAGGCGATCAGCTCGAAGCCGATCTTCCATGGGCGGGTGCTGTCGACCGCCTCGTACTCAGCCACCTGCTCGCGCAGCAGCTGCAGGTTCTCCTCGGGTGAGTACTCGCCGAGGATGCCCATCAGCTCGTTCTCGGGGAATCCGTAGTAGAACAGCAGCCGGTAGTCCGGCAGGAGGCCCTCACTCATCCGAATGCCGCCGGTGCCGTCGCCCTGCGGCTGCGAGGCAGTTTGCGCGGGAGCCGTCTCCGCTGTATCGCTCTCTGTGGGCGCGGGTTCGGTCGCCTGTGGGAGTTGGTTGTCGCCTTGGGCGCGGATACCGTGCGGCAGGATCAGTCCGCCCATGGCGGCGGCACCTGCGGACAAGAACTGGCGCCGACGCATCGGCCGATGTAGCATCGGATGCTTGACTGGTCGCTGTTGCTTCACGTCACCCTGCCTCGGTCACTGGGCGTCAGGCCGTTACCGGCGCACGCCGGCATTGGCAAGCTCCCGCTGTCGCATGGAGAGCGGTGCGTATGTCTGGAACGCGTTCGTTTCGCACGAGCGTTTCGCCATCAGACACAATTGTGCACTGATCAGCCCATCCTCGAGCGTAGCGCGACTCTCGCCCTCTCCGAAGAGCAGGTTGAGAAAATCCCTGGCCAGCTCCATGTCGCCGCCGAAATGGGCGCCGCCACCGCTGGATCCGCCCCCTGGCCGACCGGTGTGGGCGATCTCTCGCCCGGAATAGTCGTGCCGCTCCACGCGACCACTCAGGTGATGGTGCACCACGATCTCGCCTCGGTACCAGTCGAACTCAAGGGTGCCCTTGTACCCGATGAAGCTCGCGCCGCGCTTCGCCGCCGTGCGCCGAGCATAGAAGTTCTGCGTATAGGTCAGGTGGGCGCCGGAGGGGTACTGCAGGATCGCGGTCGCAGCATCGTGGTTGCCGGTGTCGACCGCGAAACTGCACCGCCATTGACCGCCCCACCAGTCTTCCTCGTTCTCGAGGGTGTCCATGATGCCCTGCAGGGTGAAGAGGTTGTACTGGCTCTCCGGGCAGGTCGTGTAGTGCGGACAGTCAACACAGGAAAGACCGGCGGGCATGTCACCGGTGAAGACCGTTTTCGACTCGACGGCAACGATCCGCTCCGGCAACTGCCCGACGAGGTGCGTCAGGTAGTCGAGATCGTGAGTCGCCTTCTGCAGCCACAGCCCGCCGGTGAGCGAGTCGTCGCGCATCCAGCCGTGGTAGTAGTTCGAGCCGTAGAACGGCACGTTGTTGATCGCCTGAACGTTCTCGATCGTGCCGATCGTGCCGCTGTCGAGGATTGCCTTCGCCTCCCGCGCGAGGGTGGACAGGCGCAGCGGAAACCCGACCACCACCTTCGGCTCGCGCCGCTGTGAGGCGGCGTGGAGACGCAGGAGCTGCTCCTCCTCGATTGAGACCGGCTTTTCGAGGTAGAGCGGCAGGTCGCGCTCGAGCACCTGGATGGCGAGTTCGGTATGGATGTTGCAGCGAGTGCCGATCATAACGCCGTCGAGCCCGGCCTCGTCGAGCATGGCCGTCGCGTCCGGGTAGAAGATGACACCGGCCATCCGCTCGGGGTAGCGCTCGCGCAGGTCCTGCTCGGCGGGGTCAACCGCCGCCACCACAGCGATGTCACGGCCGAACCTCTCCAACTCCTCGGCCATGCGCCTGATGCGGCTACCGTATCCGACGATTCCGATGCGTTTCATAAGTGTGGTTCCTTCTGGTGCGCTGGTCTGAACCCGTGAACACTGATCCGGTGGACTGTAGGGGGCGCTTGGATGCGCGTATCATTGTCCGCCACACACCATGGTGAGCGCATCCAATGTCGTCCCGGTTTGTTGAGATGATGTGTTTTCTGGAGCGGGAGGACTTGCCCGCGCCAGCGGTGGCAGCCGTGACGGAAGTGAGCGCGCGCAAGTCCTCTCACACAGGATGGAATGCGCACAATCCATCAATGTCCCCGGGGAGTCTCCCCGGAGAGAGAAGCCCTGTCAATTGCCGGACCCGGGCAGGTCCAGGCCGTCCGCCCAGTTTTCCGGCAGGTCGGGCACGTTCCAGCCAGGCTCCGGCCTCCACGTCTCCAGCCCCTGTGCGAAGGGCCACTGGCGGCTCTGCGCCTCGTCGATGAAGCGCCTCCCCTCGGCCCGCACAGCGTGCAGCAGCACCGGCGAGATCAGCTCGTGCTCAATGGCGATAGCAAACTCGTCCTCGTCCTTCCAGCGGAACGAGAGGTCGGGCGCAACGACGATATCAAGCAGGAAATCCTCGGTGTCGAATCCCGGTACAGAGGGCTCCAGCGGCGCCTGAAGGTTGACATAGTAGTTCCTGAACGACCAGTCGATCTCGCTCCAGAAGAGCCAGACCGCTCCCAGCCGGTGCGGCTGGTGGATCATCAGCACGTGCGTGCGCGTCCACTGCGAGTCATGCAGGCTGGCGATCTTCCGCTCTCGCTCCATCAGTGGCATCGAGCGAGGCAGTGGGTTGCCCTCGGCATCGGCGTGGACCTTGATCGGACTGCCGGCGGCGAGGTAGAGGATGGTGCGGCTGGCGTCGTGCTCGACCACGCGAACCGGAACGATCAGGTCAGCCGGGGTGTGGCGACGCCAGCGAAGCGCGACAACCTCGCCGGGGGACCGAAAGGCGCCGTTCGCTCCGGGGTACGGGGTGTTCATAAGGGGATGGGTGCTCCGGGCTATACTTGAGGGTCAGGAGTTGCGGTCCCGGACCCAGCAGGCCTCGTTTCCTCGCGGAGAAGCATCCCACATGGCTGCCACGATGCAGAGTATCAGCGTAAATCTCAATGAGCTGGAGCGGCGGTACACCGAGCTCG
>DASYWL010000324.1:0-4336 GCA_035936055.1 Thermomicrobiales bacterium | reverse complement strand
CATGTCGATCACCATGCGCGACTCGGGCGCGATGGTGTTGACACTGATGCCGCCCTCAAGGATACCGACATTGAGGGCGGTCTTGGGGTTCGTCGGCAACGCTATCTCGTCCAGATGTGCCACCAGCCGCGCTGCAGCGTGGATGGCGCTCGGGCGCCCGAAGTCACCCCAGCTGTGGCCACCGGGACCGGTGATCGTTACCTCGAGCCGGCGGCTGCCCACCCCCTGATGGGTGATTCGCCCGAGCGCGTGCCCCTCGACAGCGATCGCAGCGCCGATGTCCGGGTTGGCGTCCATTACCGCACGCATGCCACGCAGGTCGCCTAGTCCTTCCTCACCGACATTGCCCGTCACCATGATGTCGACATCCGGTTCGATGCCGAGTTCCGCCAGCACCGTCTTTAACTGAACCAGAGCCGCCACGCTGATCGTGTTGTCGCCGACCCCGGGCGCCTTGAGCCGATCCCCCTCGCGCGTGACTGTGATGCTCACCGAGCGAGGGAAGACGGTATCTGTGTGCGCCGCCAGCAGGAGACAGCGATCGGATCGCTTGCCACGGATGACGGCCGTGACGTCGTGGAGATCGTCGATGTGCACGTTGTCGAATTCACGTTCCTCAAGGATGCGAGCCAGCACTGCCGCGCGGTCACCCTCGTCGCCTGTCGGCGCCGGCACCTCGGTGAGCCGTGTGGTGAGCTCCGCGATCTGTTCACGAGCACGCTCGGCAGCGGACGCGACAGAATCGCGGAATCCTGATGTCAGGTAGATCACGGAAGGATGCTCCGGATTCAGCTGGCGACGCCGCACGGCGCCGCGCCGGGTCGATGGTTGAGTATACCGAAGGAGCGGGCCCGCCCTTCAGACTCGCCCGGCAAGGGGTGCCAGCGATTGCGGCACAATCGCCACCACGAAGGCAGGACCGCGCGTTACAATTGCGACGATACGGAAACATCGCACCGACAGGTGCTCCTGCATGGCAGCCACGCAGGCACACACACCGAAGGAGTTCATGGATGGCCTATCACCGGTATGACGCCGTGATCGTGGGTGCGGGCGGAGCCGGCCTGATGGCTGCGATCCAGATGGCTGGCCATGCCAACATCGCTGTTGTCAGCAAGCTGTACCCGCCACGCTCACACACGGGCGCCGCCCAAGGCGGAATCAGCGCCGCTCTCGGGAACACCGAGGAGGACCATTGGGAATGGCACATGTTCGATACCGTCAAGGGTGGCGACTACCTCGTGGACCAGGACGCGGCCGAGGTGTTGGCACGCGAGGCCATCGACGCGGTGATCGAGCTCGAGCACATGGGGCTTCCGTTCAACCGCACACCCCAAGGCAAGATTGATCAGCGCCGCTTCGGCGGCCACACGCGTAACTTTGGGGAAGCGGCCGTGCGGCGCGCCTGCTACGCGGCCGACCGCACCGGCCACATGATCATCCAGACCCTCTATCAGCAGGGAATCAAGCACAACGTCAACTTCTTCGACGAGTTCCACCTGCTGGATGTGCTCTTCACCGACGACGGCGAGGCGTGCGGTGTTGTCGTCTACGAGATCAAGACCGGCGAATTGCACACCGTCCACGCCAAAACAGTGCTGATCGCCACCGGTGGCTTCGGCCGAGTCTTCAAGATCACCTCGATGGCGCTGGCCGGCACCGGCGAGGGCGTCGCCATCCCATACCGGCGCGGCATCCCGCTGATGGATATGGAATTCTTCCAGTTCCATCCAACGGGACTCTACAAGCTCGGCATCCTGCTCTCCGAGGCGGCACGCGGTGAGGGCGGCATCCTGCGAAACAGCGAGGGCGAAGCCTTCGCCGAACGCTACGCCCCGACCCTGAAGGACCTCGCGCCGCGCGACATGGTCTCGCGGTTCATCTATCAGGAGGTCAAGGAGGGGCGAGGAATCGAGGGCAAGGACTACGTGCTGCTTGATCTCTCGCACCTTCCGCCTGAGGTGATTGACCAGAAGCTGCCGGACGTCACCGACTTCGCCCGCGTCTACCTCGGAGTGGAGCCGAAGGAGGAGGGTGTCCCCATCCAACCAACCGCCCACTACGCGATGGGCGGCATCCCGACCAATGTCAACGGACAGGTAATCCATGATCCGGACGGCAGCATCGTCCCCGGCTTCTACTCCGCCGGCGAGTCCGCCTGCGTCTCCGTGCACGGAGCGAATCGCCTCGGCACCAACTCGCTCGTTGACCTTGTCGTGTTCGGGCGCCGTGCCGGCCGCGACATGCTCCGCTCCGTCAGGCAGAACGACTTCGTCGAGCTTCCGAAGAACCCCGAAGACTACGCCCGGTCACAGGTGGAGACGCTCCTCAGCCGCAACACCGGCGAACGTGCGGTCAACATCCGCGCCGAGATGCAGGAAGTGATGATGGACAAGGTTTCCGTCGTCCGAAACGAGGAGTTCCTGCTGGATGCGCAGGCGAAAATCGCCGAGCTCAAGGATCGCTACCAGCACATCTGCATCCAGGATCACGGCACCACCTACAACACGGATCTGCTCGAGGCGCTGGAGCTTGGCGCCATGCTCGATCTTGCCGAGACGACCGTGTACGGCGCGCTGGCCCGCACCGAGAGTCGCGGGGCGCACTACCGCGAGGACTACGAGTCTCGCGATGACACCGAATGGCTCGCGCACAGCATGATCTACCACACCGATGCCGGACTGGAGCTCAAGAAGAAGCCGGTCACGATCACCCGGTTCGAGCCGAAGGAACGCAAGTACTAGGGTCCAGCCGGCCGCCGGCAAGGAGAGACTTCACTGTGGATGTCACACTGCGAATCAAGCGCTTCAACCCGGAGACGGACCAGAAGCCGCACTTTGAGGAGTACACCGTGGACGTCGAGGGCACCGACCGCGTGCTGGACGCCCTCAACCAGATCAAGTGGAAGCACGACGGCACCCTCACCTATCGGCGGTCCTGCGCCCACGGTATCTGCGGCTCGGACGCAATGCGCATCAATGGCCGCAACCGGCTCGCCTGCAAGGTGCTGATGAAGGACCTCGGCAAGAAGGTCACGATCGAGCCGCTCATCGGCTTCAAGATCGAGAAGGACCTGCTCGTTGACATGGAGACCTTCTTTAACCAGTACAAGTCGATCGAGCCCTATCTCATTGCTGATGACGCCCCAAGCGCCAGCGAGCGACTCCAGTCGCCAGAGGATCGGGCCCGATTCGACGACACGACGAAGTGCATCCTCTGCGCATCATGCACCTCGTCCTGCCCGATAACCTGGACCAGCGATGACTACGTCGGCCCCGCCGCGATCGTAAACGCGCACCGGTTCATCTTCGACAGCCGCGATAAGGGTGCCGGGCGCCGGTTGCAGATCCTCAACCAGCAGTCGGGCGTCTGGCGCTGCCGCACAGTGTTCAACTGCACGGACGCCTGTCCGCGCGATATCAAGGTAACCGAGGCGATCATGCAGGTTCAGCGCGCGTTGCTCAACGAGCAGCCCTGATCGCTGACCCGGCAGATGCGACCGTGCGGAGGCCGCTGTCGACATGGACAATCCGTTTTCGTGGGACTACCTGACCAGCACGCCGGCATCGGGAGAGATTCTCGAGCCCTGGTCGATGCTCATTCTCGTGCTGTGCGCAATCGCGATGCTCGTTGGATACGCGCTCTACACCCGACCCGGCATCATGTACTCCCGCCATCTGCTGCGCGCTTCGAGCACACGCCGGTGGGGATCGATCCTGATGTGGATTGCCATCACCGGCTACTTTTTCTTCATCATTCGGTGGCTGCAGATCAACCCGTTTACTTTCGGCAACCGAATCTGGCTGTTCCTCGTGCTGCTCGCGCTCATCCTCGCGGCCGTCCTGATGTGGCTGCAGGTCCGGTCCGAGGCCCCCGTGCTCAACAGGCAGCGCCGGGCGCAGCAGGAAGCTGTGGCTAGGGGGATCCACACCCGCCGTCCACCCCGCATCAGCCGCAACCGCCGCCGCTAGCCAGTTGTCGTCACCACAGGATCGACTTGGGCAGTAGTGGTCAGTCCGATATCTCCCAACGCCAGGGAGGGCCTAACCGGCGACAACGCGTTGGCACGAAAAACGGGCGAGGTGATATCACCTCCCCGTTTCTGTCCTGATTGCTAGAGAATGCCGTGCACCCTCTGTCGATACGGACTCCCCAGCTTGCGACCGTGCGTTGGCTCCACCCGGGTGTCCCCACATCACCCGGGGAATCCTGCTTAGGTCTGCTACCTTCCGGTCCTGACCCGATTCGCAGTTCCCCGCCGTGCGGGACCCGGGCTTCAACACCCCGCCACGGCCGCAGTCCTGAAAAGCCGTACCTCGAGAGGGAATTCAACCTC
>DASYWL010000323.1:0-10635 GCA_035936055.1 Thermomicrobiales bacterium | reverse complement strand
GGGGTGTCGCATGACGATACGACGCATCCCGCAAAACGACTCGACCCTGCACCTCAACAGGGGTGACGGCGCGCATCGCCCACGCGAGAATGCACTTAAGGATACGATGCCCGCCCCAGCCGGGGCGTCGCATCGCGCACGTGGAGGAGCAATGTCATGACCAGTCGTATTCTGATCCCCCTCGACGGCTCCAGGACCTCCGAGGCGGCCCTCGACGAGGCGATCCGGCAGGCAACAGCGTTCGATCTGCCGGTCCACCTCGTCCGGGTCGTCGACACCCACGTCCTGGAGCAGGTCGGTGGCTCGGCAGCCGCCTTCAACTACACCGTGCTCGGCGAGATGTTCGAGCAGGAATCCGCCGAGGCGGGGAGCTATCTCGACGAGATCACCAAACGTCTCGAGGGCGAAGGCTTGACGGCCACGCGCGAGGTCCTGATCGGACCGATCGCGCGAAGCATCCTCGACGAGGTCGAGTCCGGGGACATGATCGTGATGGGCTCGCACGGCCGCAGCGGGATCAGGCGTTGGGTGCTCGGCAGCATTGCCGAGGACGTGTTGCGGGACGCCTACGTACCCGTACTGCTCGTGAAGCATCCCCACCCGCAGTCCTGAGCCCCGATCACATCGCGCTTGCCAGTGCATGCGATACTTGGACTCGGCATGCCCTGACCGATCGACAGGGTCGCCGTGCCGGACCTCGCCCCTCGTCGCAAAGCTGTTCCATGCCGCCCGATCCACCGGACACCGCATCGCCAGCCGCAGGCAGCCCACGCCAACACCCCGGGCGCCGCTCGCGCTTCAGCGGGCTCCGCAAGGGGTTTGTTGCCCTCACCTACCGCAACTACCGTCTCTTTTGGCTTGGCCAGCTGGTTTCCGTGACCGGCACCTGGATGCAGAGCCTCGCGCTATCGTGGCTCGTCTACGAGATCCTGGGGGCGACTCCGTTCCAGCTCGGTCTCGTCAACGTCCTCCAGTTCCTTCCCGTGCTGCTGCTCGGTATCCCGGCAGGGGTGATCGCCGACCGCTTTCCCAAGCGCCGGATTCTGCTGACCACCCAGTCGGCGATGATGGTGCTCTCGGCGATCCTGGCAGTGCTCGTGATTACCGACCGCGTCCTCCTCTGGCAGGTCTATGTGCTCGCAACCGGGCTCGGCATGGCCAGAGCGCTCGATATGCCCACGCGCCAGGCGTTCGTCTCCGAGATGGTGGAGAAGGATGACCTGATGAACGCGATCGCGCTCAACGCGGCGCTCTTCAACACCGGCCGCATCGTCGGCCCGGCACTCGCCGGGGCCCTGCTCGCTGTGGTCGGACCGGGGCCCCTCTTCGCGATCAACGCAGCCAGCTTCATCGCCGTGCTCGCCGGCCTGCTGCTCATGCGCACCAGGCCGATCACCGGCACATCGGAGGAATCGCCGCTCCAGCGCCTGCGGGACGGTCTCGCGTATGTCAGGCGTGACCCCCTCATCTCGCGTACCGTGCTGATGGTCGGCACCATCGGCATCTTCGGCATGAACTTCAATATTTGGATCCCGGTGCTCGCATCCGACGAGTTCGCTGCGGGCTCGAGCGCCTACGGCACGCTCTTCGCGGCGATGGGCGCGGGGTCGCTGATCGGCGCGCTCTCGCTTGCCTTCTTCGGTCAGGGTCCGAGCCGCCGACGGATGATCGCCGCCGCTCTCCTCATGGGCAGCGCGGAACTCGTGCTCGCGCTCGCCGCCGCCAACGGGACCGCCGTGATGCTCGGTGCCGCGGCGCTGGCGCTCGTCGGCTTTGCCTCGACCAACACCATGTCAACCGCTAACACGCTCGTCCAGACCGCCGCCAGTGACGAGCTGCGCGGTCGCGTCATGGCCGTCTACATGACCGTCTTCGCGGGCTCGATCCCGATCGGCGCGCTGATTGCCGGCTGGGTAACCGGGCAGTTCGGCGTGGCGACCTCCCTCGTCATGGGTGGCACACTGATACTCGCTGCCGCAGCGTTCCAGATCTTGTCGACGCGCCACATGCGCGCCGCCGAGCCGGCGTCGCACGCGCCGGAAGCCAAGCCGGCCGACTGAGCGCGCGAACTGAGCACGCGAAACGCGCAAACTGGAGGACACATGGGCCTTGGCCCGTTCACCCTGATCAGCCTGATCTACGTCGTCATCGGCATCCGCTCGGTCTCGCGCATGATCGCCAACTGGGGCCCGGTGTGGGACCGCCGCTTCAGCGTGCAGGATCGCCAGCTGGTCGACGAGGCGGCCTTCTTCGTGCTGGTGCCGATCTCGGTCGCGTTGCACGAGCTCGGGCACGCCGTGGCCGTCTGGGGCTACGGTGGCGAGGTCGTGGACTTCGGGTATTACGTCTTCGCGGGATATGTCTCGTTCATCCCGTTCGGCTTCAGCGAGGTCGAGCTCTTCGTCGTAGCCGCTGCGGGCACGATCGTCAACTTCATCCTCAGCCTCGGCGCCCTGGCAATCGTCTTCTTCAACCCCAGGCCGTTCCGCGCGGCCATCAACGAGCTGCTGGTCCAGTTCGCGATCATCAGCGCCGCCAACGCCTTCATCGTCTACCCATTGCTCGACCTCGTTTCCGGCATGAACGGTGACTGGCGCCAGATGTACGGCTCGGGCGTGCCGCTGCTGACGGCGCTCATCGTCGCAATGCAGTTCGGCATGGTGGCGCTTGGATACCTGCTCTACACCAATGACGCGATAAAGGCACGGCTGGCCATGCTGACGGACGTCCCCGCCGGCATGGAGCGCGGCTTCCTGGGCGGCGTCCGCCCGGGCAAGATCGACGTGCGGGCACTCACCCCCCGTGAGCGCGTGCTCCGGGAGGCGACCGAGCGAGTGCAGTCTGGCTGGCCCGTCAGGATCGAGACCGGGATCCAGCGCTTCGACGCCGGCACGGCGATGACATTGGCATGGCAGCGTAATGGGCAGGGATACGCAGTCGCTGCCCGGGCATTCACGGCTGGTCCGGCGGATATCGTCGCGCTAAACGGCCGCACAGCCGGTGCCGCACCCCGCCTGATAACCCGCTGGCCTCAAGTCCCGGATACTGATGAGCTCACGATCGCGCTCCGCGTCGCGATGGAGACCGTCGAGCAGGGAAGCTGAGCCACGCCAGACGCATGACATGACGTGGTCCATCTGCTAGCATCAAGGACGTAAGCCACGACACGACGACGCGCCGCGAATGCCGAAGGTCGCCGCATGCGGCGACCGACCCCTACGCCATTGATGAGTGTGGGCGTCCGGGACCGGACCGGCACCACCCGAACGGCGCGCACGTTCGTCCCGTGGTGACGTGTATCCTGATTCGGGATGCATGCGGCTATCGGCATCGGTTTTTCATGCAAGGAGGTCGTATGTCAACGCATACCGGTCGAACTGGTCCATTGCGGATCATGGCGGCAGTAGCAGTCGTGCTCTCATTCCTGCTCCCAGGCGCCGTGTCCGTCGCGCAGGAGGTCGATTGCTCTGAATGGGCGTCGGAAACGCTCGAGATCATGGCACCAGCCTCCCCCGGTGGCGGCTGGGATACCACGGCACGCGAGATTCAGCGGGTGTTGCAGGAAGAGGGTATCGTCGAGAACGTCGAGGTCTTCAACGTACCCGGCGCGGGCGGCACCATCGGTCTCGCCGAACTGGTGAACGAGCATGCCGGCAACGAGCACATGCTGATGATGATGGGCCTCGTGATGGTCGGTGGCATCGTGCTCAACGAGTCGCCGGTCGATCTCACCCAGGTCACCCCGATCGCCCGACTCACCACCGAGTACGAGGTGATCGTGGTGCCGGCCGACTCCGAATACCAGACCATCGACGAGCTGCTCACCGCCTTCCAGGAGGATCCGTCCAGCATCAGCTGGGCCGGCGGCTCCGCGGGTGGGACGGATCACCTGCTGGTCGGCCTTTTGGCCGAGGAGCTCGGCGTCGACCCGGCTGCGATCAACTACGTCCCGTTCTCCGGTGGTGGCGAGGCGCTCTCTGCCATCCTCGGAGGCGAGACGACCGCCGGCGTCTCCGGTCTCGGTGAGTGGCAGGCCCAGATCGAGAGCGGTGAGCTGCGCGCGCTCGCGGTCTCCGGTCGTGGCGCGGCAGCACCCGGCTCGGCTACCCCGACCGCTGGTGAGGCGACGCCCGCTGCATTCGGCGCGAACATCCCGACGCTCCAGGAGGCCGGCTACGATGTCGAGCTTGCCAACTGGCGTGGCTTCGTCGCCCCACCGGACATCTCCGAGGAAGCCGAAACGTGCATGATCCAGGCGCTTGAGCAGGCGGTGCAGTCCGAGGCTTGGCAGACAACGCTGGAGACCTACGGCTGGAACGACTTCTTCCTTGCGGGCGACGCGTTCGGCGCCTACCTTCAGGAAGAGCACGAGCGGGTCACCGCCCTGCTCTCGGACCTCGGCCTGACCGAGTAGTGTTCACCGGCGCGCCCAATCGTGCCATGCAACGGACAAGCCGCGTGAAAACGCGGCTTGTCCATATACTGGAGACGCGCGATGGTCGAACAGGCACCTGTCACGGACCACTCGCCTCAATCCACCGCCCCACCGGATGAGCCACAGCATGGCCAAGAAGGGCCGCAGGAACCGCTCTCGTTCTGGCAGCGCTGGGGCGAGCTGTTCATGGCCGTCGGCGTGCTGGTGCTCGGAATTGTCGTGTTGGTCGAGTCTCAAGACATTCGTGTGAGGCAGGGCGTTGTCGTTAGCCCCCGCATCATCCCGCAGATCGTCGGGGCAGGGCTGGTGCTGGTCGCCATCTGGTATGTCATCGATGTAATCCGCGGCCCGCATCCTGGCGGTGCCGGTGGCGAGGACGCCGAGGATGTCGACCCCGAGGCCAAGACGGACTGGTCCGTGATCGGTATCATCGCGATCGGGCTCGTCGCATACGCCGCACTGATGGAAGGGGTCGGCTTCATCGTCGCCAGTGCCGTGCTCTTCGTCATCTCCGCGTTTGCGATGGGCAGTCGCCGGATCGTTCGAGACGTGGCAATCGGGACCGTGCTCGCGGTCGGCATCTTCCTGCTTTTCGACCGCTGGCTGGGCGTGCGCCTGCCAGACGGCTGGGTCGCAAGCCAGCTGTGATGCGATCATGCCAACGATAGATCCTTCGCCTCCGTGTGCGCGTGGCCGCGGAGGCTAAGTCAGGGAGCCAGGCCCGCGAATGGACGCACTCGGCAGCCTCATCGACGGGTTCAGCGTCGCCCTCACACCGGAGAATCTCCTCTGGGCGCTGGTCGG
Source organism: Thermomicrobiales bacterium (assembly GCA_035936055.1). Lineage (GTDB taxonomy): Bacteria > Chloroflexota > Chloroflexia > Thermomicrobiales > UBA6265 > JACCVC01. The sequence continues at coordinate 5,396 of DASYWL010000323.1, read as the reverse complement.
CGTCTTTCTCGGCACATTCGTCGGCGTGCTCCCGGGTATCGGCCCGGCGCTAACCGTCGCGCTGCTGCTGCCGGTCACCTATGCGCTCGATCCAGTCCCCGCCTTCATTATGTTCGCCGGCATCTACTACGGCGGCATGTACGGCGGCTCGACGACGTCCATTCTGCTCAACACCCCTGGCGAGAGCGCTTCGATCATCACCGCTCTCGAAGGCAACATGATGGCCAAGAAGGGCCGCGGCGCCACTGCTTTGGCGACGGCGGCGATCGGCTCCTTCGTTGCCGGGACGATCGCGACGCTCGGGATCACCTTCGCGGCACCGTTCATGGCCGACATCGCCATCGACTACTTCCAGTCACCGGAATACCTGGCGCTGATCATCCTGGCCTTCACCACCGTCGCGACCCTCCTGGGCAGATCGATGGTGCGCGGCCTCGTCAGCCTGTTCATCGGGCTCGCGCTCGGCCTCGTCGGCATCGATGCGCTGACCGGCCAATCCCGCTTCACCTTCGGTAACCAGCAGCTGCTTGGCGGGATCGATGTGGTGACCGTCGCGGTCGGCCTCTTCGCAGTCGGCGAAACCTTCTGGGTCGCATCCCACATGCGAAAGGATACGGGCGAGGTGACGACCGTCACCGACTCCAAGTGGATGACGAAGGACGACTGGAAGCGCTCCTGGAAGCCATGGATCCGCGGCGCCCTCCTCGGCTTCCCGATCGGCTCGATGCCGGCTGGCGGAGCGGAGATCCCGACCTTCCTCTCGTACTCGGTCGAAAAGCGACTCAGCAAGCATCCCGAAGAGTTCGGCGAGGGGGCCATCGAGGGCGTGGCCGGGCCCGAAGCGGCCAACAATGCCTCCGCCGCCGGCGTGCTGGTGCCCCTGCTGACACTCGGGCTACCGACCTCGGCGACCGCGGCGATTCTGCTGGCCGCCTTCCAGCGCTACAACCTCAATCCGGGCCCGCAACTCTTCGACCAGAACCCAGAGCTCGTCTGGGGCCTGATCGCGAGCCTCTACATCGGCAACCTGATGCTGCTGGTGCTCAACCTGCCGCTGGTCGGCATGTGGGTGAAGCTGCTGTCGATTCCGCGCCCACTGCTCTACAGCGGCATCCTCGTCTTCGCCGGGCTTGGCACCTGGGCCCAGAGTCAATCCGTCACCGGGCTGGTGGTACTGTACGTTATCGGCGCGCTGGGTTATCTCATGCGGCGCTTCGACATCCCGGTCGGCCCCGCGGTGGTGGCGGTGATTCTCGGCCCCATGGCGGAGATTCACTTCCGGCGGGCATTGCAGATCAGCCAGGGTGACTGGAGCGTGTTCTACAACCGGCCGGTTTCCGGAACGATCCTGGTGATCGCCGCCCTTGCCTTCATTGCGCCGGCCGTCTGGCGAGCTGTGCAGGCGAGACGCCAGCACCCAGCCGCCACTACCTGATCCGGAGACCGCCGTGCGCCGCCTGTTGATCTCGGTATCACTCGCCTACCTGCTCGTCGCTTTCGGGTTCATCCTGCTGACCATGCTGAACGCATCCAACGAGGGGGACTTCGTCGCGATGGCCGAAGCCGACGCGGGCATGATCGTGGCCCTCTCCGTCTTCGGCGTGCTGTTTGTGATCGTGCTTGCCATCCGCATCCTGCTGGACGGCAAGCGCCGGCACGATCTCGAGCGGCAGCTCAGCGAGCCGCGCCGCAAGAGCCAGACGGCGCCCCGTCAGGAGTGATACGGCTCCCGCGTGAACCATTGGCGCAAGGCGTTATACAGAATATGTGTGTGATCGGCGGGGAACCGACCCCTTGGGGCGGACACGGGAGCCCGTGTTGTAGGCAGCAAAGGATGTGACCCTATAGATCAGCGCCGCCCGTGCCGTCGCCGACGGGAGGCGCTGCCGGAGCTGACGGGCCGATCGCCAGCCCATCGTTCTCCTGCGCGGCGAAGACCTCGAGGAATCGTTCCCATGAGACCCGGTACTGGTAAGGCCGGTTGTAGTTGGTCGAGGTCGGACCCAGCGGATCACGGATGACGACCTCCCGATCGTTGTAGGCCATCACCGTCAGCGCGTGGTCGTTGGTAAAGACCACCCGATACTGCTTGCCCTCCGGCGTGTTCCACAGTGCCGGCGTCCACGGCAGGAAATCCACCGTCGACTTGAAAAAGACCGGCTGCCCCATGTTGAGCGACTGCTCGATCGCCATCCTGTCATAGACCGGCGTCACCGACAACCCCATGGCCTCGAACGCCTTCGCCATGGCACTGCCCTTCGCCTTGGCCACGAGGTTGGTGTCGAGGTCGCCGCAGAAGTACTCGCCAATGTCGCCGCCGTAGATCATGACGCCTCGGGCGGTTTCCTCCCAATAGGGCTCGAACCGGTCGTCGATCCCGACCGCAGCCAGCTGCTCCTCCAGCGGCACATCGAGTCCGTAGGCCATCATGATGCTCCACGCTGTGTCGAACTCACAGGTATAGTGGAGATCCTGGCCGCGCTTGATCGGCACCTGCACCATTGCTGTCCAGAGCGCCCCATCGACCTCGACCGGCCCGACCTCCTCGACCGGCTGACCGGCGACCTGCCCCAGTGTCTCGGTCTCGGTCATGGTCGTGATATAGGTGAACGGGTCGATCGACTGCGCTACGGTCGATGAGGCGACAGGCGCGCCGAGCGCCGTGGCGCCGATGGCGGCCGCGGAGAGTCCGGCGAAACGCCGCCGCGAGAGCTTCTGCGTGATCGACAAGGGAGTGCTCCGGGTCATCGTGGACCTTTCAGGGATGGCTGGCTTGCGAGAACGATACCGGACGTGCCACGTCGACATTGTACATAAAGCGCCGCCAATGGATTGCCGCGCTCACGTGCCCGTGCCACACTGCCAAAACCAGGCTGCGTGAGCAACGTGAAAGGATCCACCATGCCCTCGATGCTCGACCACATCGTAATCGTCGACCGCGACCTCGACACCATGGTCCAGCAGGCCGAATCGCTCGGTTTCACCGTGGTGCCGGGCGGCCAGCACGCCGGCGGCACGACGCACAACGCCCTGATCGCCTTCCGGGACGGCAGCTACATCGAGCTGATCGCCTTCATCGATCCCGAACAGCGCTCCACGCACCGCTGGTGGACACGCCTTTGGAAGGGCGGCGGGCTGGTCGACTTCGCGCTCTTCTGCAGCGATCTGGAAGCCGACGTCGCCGAGATTCGCGACCGCGGGCTTGAGATCGACGAGCCGGTCGAGAACGGCCGGCTGCGACCGGACGGCGAGCGCCTGGAGTGGCGGCAGTCGTTCCCGCAGGAGATCGCCGGGGAGAGCGGTCTGCCCTTCCTCATCGAGGACATCACCCCCCGATCGCTCCGCGTGCCCAGTGAGGAAGATCAGGTCACCCATCGCAACGGCGTGACCGGCATCGCGGGTCTCACCCTGCTGGTGGACGACCTCGGCAACGCCGTCACGGCACTGGAAGCGATCACCGGAAACGCGGCGGAGACGATCGACCCGCCGTTCCTCGGCATAACGGCGGCACAGCGTATCACGATCGGCCACGAGCTCGGTCAGTGGGTCGTCGTCGCCACGCCCGACATGGACCAGCGCGAGTCAGTCGGCGAGGAGGGTCTGCCGGCGAAGTACCTGGAGAAGTACGGGCTCGGGCCCTTCTCGGCGGTGCTGACAACCGGCGCGGCGCCAGCCGACCTCGCCCCGGACGCCGGCACGGAGATCGACCTCCAGCTGCTCGCCGCCTCCCGTCTGCGGATCGCGTAAACGGTGTTCGATCCAGTTGCGCCTCGACCTCCAGGTGACCGCCGGCGGGTAGTGAGACCTAGGCTCCGGCGCATCCTGAGCCTCCATCTCGCCGCCATTCGGACCGTTTCAGCCGCCATCTTCTGGATCGAGCATCAAGGGAGTACGATTGGAACACGACCAATCGGGACAAGCCGGGAGGCATGCATAATGCTCAGGAATCCTTTTCGGCGGGTAGCCGTCGCGCTCATCCTCGGGATCGTTCTGCTCTTTCCCCCACTTGCTTCGGCACAGATGGCAGACGACGTCACACCCGGCATAACGGCAACCGGGTACGGGCAGGCCAGCGCCCCGGCGGACTCCGCCACGATCCAGCTCTCAATCGCCTCAGAAAGCTTCGGCCCGCCCCAGCCCATGCCTTCGGGCGGCACCCCGGGCGCCGCGGAGCGAAACACTGTCGCCCCAATCGTCAAGGCGCTCGTTGACGCCGGAATCCCCGAAGACACGATCAATGTGCTCACCGGACCGTATGTCACCGCTGTGCCCTCGATGTACGGCCCCACGATGGCGATGATCCGCTTCGAAGTGCCCAACCCGACCGCTAACACGATCAGCAGCGCCGTCGATGCCGCGATAATCGGCGCCGCCGATGCCCGGCTGATCATCGGCGCACTAAGCGTGCAACTCGAGAGCGCGGATTGTGCCGCCTTGGAGCATGATGCCCGCGCCGCAGCGATCGCCGACGCACGAGAGCAGGCTGAGGTCCTGGCCGAACTGACCGGGCTCACGACCGGTGCTGTGGTCGCCGTGCGTGACGTGCCCACCGGACCAGAATCGGGCTACATGTTCGCCGGTCCGACGTTCCTGAGCGGCTGCTCGCCGTTCGAGTCTGATGCACTGAACCTGGATGTCTACGGCGGGGCGAGCTACGATCCGACTCAGGAGCCGATGGTCACGGCGTACGCCCAGGTCGAGATGACCTTCTCGACTGCGGCAGGACCCGTGGCAACCCCGGCAGGATAGCCAGAAACACAGCTTGGCCCCGGATCCCAGATGGATCCGGGGCCGTTTCTTTGCACCTACTCGCCGCCAGTGACCGGTTCGGGCGCCTCGACGCCAAAACCGGTATCCGGCTGTGGCAGGCGCGCAAGCATCGAGGCGAATCGTCTGGACACCTCGTGAAGGACAGGATCTCGCTGGCCGTCGAGCACTATGCGAACACGTGGCTGCGTCCGCTCGGCCTTGGTCCATTCCTTACTCCTCCTCGCGGACGTGACGACCAAATCGACGGCCAACCTGGCGGCAGCGATGTGCTCGCTGTCCTGGGCGCGGTACCCTCCGCGCCCATCGGTTTGCCAACACACCCTCTGACAGCCTGAGCCGCGGCGAAGGGATGTCCATTTGTGCGACGGGTTCAGTTCCGCATACGCAACGTTCAGCAGGACGCGCACTACCGAGCGGCAATCGCCAAGTGTCAGAGCCGGGATTTTCCCGGCTCTGACGTTGCACCCATCGTGTCGCGGTACGCTGGAGTCCTACTCATACCGGAGCGCCTCGGCGGGGAGGATGCGCGACGCCTGCCGGGCGGGAATCCACGCCATCAGCAGCGCCGCGACGATTGCCGTCGTCAGCGTGATGACGATCAGGTTCCACGGCACCAGGAAGTCGAT
>DASYWL010000322.1:0-6575 GCA_035936055.1 Thermomicrobiales bacterium | reverse complement strand
GTGTACGGCAGACGAGATGCGCGAGCGAATCCTGGCGGTGAACCGCCCGAGCGCGCCCTTTCACATCGTTGACGGCAGTGCCGAGGGGGTCGACCTGATCGCCGAGTGGAAGATCGTCGACGCGCAGTGGTACGAGATCTTCACCAAGGCCGGGCTCGAAAAGGTGTTCAGGATCTCCATGAAGCTCGACGAGGCCGAGAAGCAGGTGCGAAAGGATCAGGAGTATTCGGTCTCGTGGGAGGCCGGCGTGCCGACCCTTTCGCTCGAGATGAGCAAGTTCAAGGGCCAGAAGCAAACGTTCCAGTTCGGGACGGCGTATGCCTTCACCGAGGAGCTCCGGCCGGGGCAGGTCTACAATTATCGGTTCTCAACCGGCGAGATGAAGAAGCCGATCCAGGAGGCGGTTACCGGTTGCGGCTGGACCTACAAGGGCATCGCCTTCGGCCGACTGTAGAGTCCGACCCACCCGGGCAACACACGTCACGTCCGTGACAAGACGACGGGCACCCGCTTGAGAGGTGCCCGTTGGTGTTTGTGTGACGGTGATGGCTCGTATGAGTCATGCTCTTGGCAATCACCCTGGTGCGGCCAGAGAAGTCGCTCCCGAAACGTGCGATTCGCTGGCCGCGTTTCATTGGCATCGGCGTTCGCTTGGCCAAGGTGCTGCCTCCGGGCAGCATCCCGGCTGTTACCGTCCAGGAAGCCGCCCCGAGGAGCCCACCCTTGACCAGCCATGCCTCTTCGCACGATCAAGCGGTTCGTCTGCTTGCACCTCCGCGTCATCCTGCTCCGCCGGGCGCTGGGATAGTCGTGCCTCCGACACGGTTGATCGGCCGGGCTCACGAGGTGGTCGAGGTTGGGGCACTGCTGAGCCAGCCCCATGTGCGTCTGCTCACACTGACCGGTCCGGGCGGGGTTGGCAAGTCGCGCTTGGGCCTGGAGGTGGCGACCGCGCAGGATGACGCCTTTCCCGACGGCATTCACATGGTGAGCCTCGCCACGATCCACGACCCTGCCTTGGTGCTGCCCACGGTGGTTCGAGCGCTCGGCATTCGCGGAGATGGCAGCCAGTCCCTCATGGCGTCGCTGGTGGAGCAGCTCGGCGGACGGCGGCTCCTCCTGATTCTGGACAACTTCGAGCAGGTGGTCGATGCCTCGATCACCGTTGCGGAGCTGCTGGCCGCCTGCCCCGGATTGAAGGTCTTGGCGACAAGTCGCGTGGCGCTGGAGATTCGTGCCGAGCACGAGTATCCGGTCGGTCCGCTGGAGCCGACGGGAGACTCGCGAGGTGTCCGTGGGTCGACGACCCGCGTCGCTCCTGCCGTAGCGCTCTTCGTCGAGCGGGCCCGTGCGGTCTGTCCCGGCTTCGAGCTTACCGCCGAGAACACGCCGGCCGTCGCCGAGATTTGCTCGCGTGTGGACGGCTTGCCGCTGGCGATCGAGCTGGCCGGGGCCCGTATCAGGGTCCTCCCACCTGATGCGATACTGGAACGGCTCGAATCGCGCCTGGATCTGCTCTCTCGGGGGCCTCGCGATTTGCCGGACCGCCACCAGACCATGCGCGACGCCATCGCCTGGAGTTATAGCCTTCTCGGACCGGACGAGCGGGAGCTGTTCCGGCGGTGCGCGGTCTTCGTCGGTGGGTTCTCGCTCGAAGCGATCGAGGCTGTCGCAAGGGACGCGGGCGTGTCCTCCGTGGTCAACCGTCTTGCATCGCTCGTACGTCACAACATGCTCAACAGCGAGACTGTGGGCGGACAAGCCCGCTTCCGGATGCTCGAGACCATCCGCGAGTTCGCGCTCGAGCGTCTGCGGGCCGAGGGCGAGCTCGACGGGACGCGGTGCCGGCATGCGCGCTGGTATCTGGCGCTTGCCGAGCGGGCGGAGCCGGAGCTGGTCAGGGAGCAGCAACGGCGCTGGCTGGATCGCCTTGAATCTGAGCAGGGCAACATGCGCGCTGCGCTCGACTGGCTGCACTCGTCCGGCGATGTTGAGATGGAGCTGCGCCTGGCCGCTGCCCTCTGGCGCTACTGGGCAACTCGGGGTGACCTGCGTGAGGGGTACGACCGGCTGGATCGCGCGCTGGCCAGGGACGGCGGTGCGCATGCGGACGTCCGCGCAAAGGCGCACCAGCATATCGGCAACCTGGCGGTCGACCTCGGTGACTACGGAGCCGGCCGAGCCCACTATGAGGCGAGCCTCGCCATCAGGCGTCCGCAGGGCGATCTGACCAAGATCGCGGAGCCGCTCAACGGGCTCGGGCTGCTCGCCTTCTACCGTGGGGACTACACCGAAGCGCGCCGATGCCATGAGGAGAGCCTGGCGCTGCGGCGTGCGTCGGGCGATGCCCACGGCCTGAGCAATTCCCTGGTGAACCTCGGTGATGTAGCTTCCGCGCAGGGCGACTATCAGCGGGCCGAGCTTCTGCATGAGGAGGCGCTGGCGGCTCGTCGCAATCTGGGCAATGCCAATGGAGTTGCCTCCTGCCTGTTGAATCTGGGAGAGATTGCGTGGGGACGTGGTGACCGGCCACTCGCTCGCAGCAGGTTCGAAGCCAGTCTCGCGCTCTTCCGGGAGGTTGGCGATCGTCTGGGTGTCGGGAACGCGCTGTACAGCCTGGGGCGCGTCGCCCACGCCGAGGGGAAAGCTGGGCAAGCAGCGGCCCTCTATACCGAGGCGTTGCCGCTCCGGCGGGATGTGGGCGACAGGCGGGGCATCATCGAGTGCATGGAGGGGATCGCCGCGATTGCGAGCCCGGACGACGTGACGCTTGCGGTGACCCTCTGCGCGGCCGCGGAAACCCTGCGCGTCGAGTCCGATGCGCCCCTGCGACCCGTCGATCGCGCTCTCCAGGAGCGGGCATTGGCGGTGATCCGGTCGCGTGTCGGCAAGATGGCCTTCGGCAAGGCGTGGTCGGCCGGGTCGAGCATGTCCATGGCGTTGGCGCTGACCGAGGCGTCCCGGCTGGCTCAACGCATCGGTGCACGCCGGGAAAACCTTCCTGCCGGTCTGAGCGCGCGTGAGGTCGAGGTACTGCGATTGGTGGCAACCGGCATGACCACTGCGCAGATCGCCAACGAGCTCTTCCTGAGCACGCACACCGTGAATGCCCACCTTCGTCGAATCTACGGCAAGATCGGTGTGACCTCTCGCAGTGCTGCCACCCGCTTCTTCCTCGACTCCGGTCTCGACTGATACGGGTGCACGCCGGCAAGGCGAACGGCTGGGCCGGCGTGCTCCCCACTCTCCGTGCCTGGATACAGAGCGGGAGGTCCGCGCGTGAGCGCGGGCTCTGCTTGCCGGCGTGGGAGCGTGCCACCGGCGATTAGTCAGTTCTTGCGATGGAACGCGCGGCGGACGCCGCTAGGATCGGCGTGTGGCCTCCAGTCACACCTCGAGACGTCGCCGTAAACGCGCGCAAGGAGAGAACGATGAAGCAAACCAGGTTGGAAACGATGCGTACCGCCACCTCCCGCATGGCAGGGCGTATGGCCGCGCTCGCGGTCATCGCCGCGCTCTGGTTGGCGTTCGCGACACTGGCCTCCGCGCAGGTCGACCCGGTGAGTTGTGGGCAGTTCGAGACCCAGGAAGATGCGCAGGCCTACTTCGACGAGAACGAGCTCGAGGATCCTGCCGTGCTCGATCCTGATGCAGATGGCATCGCTTGCGAGTTCGCCTTTGGCGGGAACGAGGGCCCGCCCGCGGTGGTCGATCCGGTCAGCTGCGGTCACTTCGCCACACAACCAGACGCCCAGGCCGCCCTCGAGGCTCGTCCCGAGCTTGCCCCGGTCCTGGATGCGAACGGCAACGGGGTCGCGTGCGAGGAGGCCTTCCCGGGCGTCGTCGTGGACCCGACGAGCTGCGGACATTTCGAGACGCGGGAGGATGCCCAGGCTGCCCTTGACGAGGGAGCGGTGCCGAACCCCGAAAACCTCGACGGCGACGGTGACGGGATCGCCTGCGAGGACGCGTTTGACGGCGAAGACGATGGTAGCTCGGAGGTTCCACAGATGGAAACGATCGGCCTGGGGATCGCGAAGTACAACTGCCCGAGCGCAGCAGCGTACCCGGATGACCTGGCCTCCTGCGAGCTGGGTGCCGGCGTCACCTTCGAGGTAGCTACCGCCGATGGAGTCATCCTTGGCAGTTGCACAACCGAGATCACCATGGTTCAGGACAGCGAGGTCGCCTTCTGTGCGGTCGACAATGTGGGGTACGACACGCCGCTGGTCATCACCGAGGATGTTGCAACTGGCCCCGTCGGGTTCGTCCCGCTCGAAAACCCGCAGACGATGACGATCGAGCGTCCGTCGCCCGATGCGGCGGACTTTGCGCCCCGCGTGACGTTCGTCAATGTCCCTGCGGTCGACGAGGAGCCGTCAACTGGTGGTACCGACACCGGTGACATCGATCGTGATACCGACACGGTGCTGGCGCTGCCACAGACGGGCACGGGTGACGCTTCGGCGACGGATGCCGGACGCGTCGCGTTCATGGTGCTGGTTGCGGCGGCGTGCGGGTGGATTGGGCTCGTGATGCGGGTTCGATCCGCCCGCCAAGGTGCCTGACCCGAGAAGGCGCCCTTCCCGGTCGATCACGACAACCTCCCGTCCCGGTTTTCGGGACGGGAGGTGTTGACGATTGGCGTGGTGCCGCTGACAGCGAGTGACATAGTGGCACACCGGTGCGCCTTATGTGAGAATGACACCACGACCGAACCGGCCCATCCCGATTCATCAGGGGCCCGGAAGAGGCGCCGACCCCGCTCCCGGAGACACTACGCGCTTCCGAGGCGCGTTGACGTGCGCGGGGAGCGGGCAGCATCGAAATCGCGCGTTGACGACCGCCTGATCGAGGTCGCCAGGGGTGTGGGGTGAGAGAAGAGAGCATGGCGCGTTCTTTCGACAACGCGTCCCTGGCCAGTATTGTCGCGCAGGGGATCGACCGTCCCTTCCCGGCAATCCGTGACTGGTCGCGGGATACGATTCGCGGTCTGCGATCGACCGTCCTGCCGGAGCTAGGGAGCGGTGCCGAGCCGCAGCCTGATGTGGTTGCCGCTGTGACGCCACCCGCAACCGAGCGGCGCCCCCACCGGGTGCTGGTTCGCCGTGTCCTGCTGGCGACCATCGTGGCGCTGTTGCTGCTCGCCGTCGGCCTCGTGGTGTTCCGCGGCGTCTATGCCGGGCGGGTCTACCCCGCGGTCGTCGTCGGGGATGTCCCGGTTGGCGGCCTCACGATTGACGACGCCCAGTCACGGCTCACCAAGCGCGCGTCTGACCTCGAGCGCGGGATGTTCACCTTCAGCCACGAGGGACAGACGTGGACGCCCTCGCTGACCGAGATGGGGGTGACGGTGAACCTCGACCTCTCCCTCACGCAGGCGGAGCAGCTCGGGCGCACCGGCAACGCGGCGTCCCGGCTCGGGTTCGTGGCGGAGGCCTTGAGCGCCGATCACGTTGTCCCCCTCCAGACCCAGATCGACCGGCGCATGCTCGCCGCGTGGTTTGACTCGGTCGACCGGGACATCGACCAGCTCCCGGTGGATGCGCGGATCGCGATCGAAAGCGGCGAGGTGTCCGTGCTGCCTGGAGCGTCCGGGATCGTGGTTGACCGCGAGGCGGCGACCGAGCTGGTGCTGAGCGCGCTCTCCTCGCTCGAGCCGATCACGGTGAAGCTCCCCACGATGGTCGCCGAGCCGCAGATCAACTCGGACATGCTCACCCCGATCAAGGGGCAGGTGTCCGAGGCGATCGGTACGCCGATCACCGCGACCCTCTTCGGCGAGAAGTGGGAGATCACCGGTGACACCATCGCGCCCTACCTCATGGTCGATGTCTCGATGAAGGCGGGTGAGCCAAAGGCGAACCTCACGGTCGACCGCGACGGGCTGGCCAGCGAGCTGCGGACGCGTTTCTCCGACAAGGTGAGCCGCAAGCCGGTCAACGCGGTGGTGGCATGGGACGACGGGCTTGTCGCGCTGGAACCCTCGGTGACCGGAGCGGCATTGCGGTCGGATGCCTTCGCCGATGAGGTGGCAGAGAGCTTCTTCAACGGTCACCATGATGTCGAGATCCCGGCGGTAATCATCGAGCCGGAGATCGACTCCAGCAACCTCGCCAAGCTCGGCATCAAGGAGCTGCTCGGCACCGGGCACTCCAACTTCGCCGGCGGGGTCGAGGCGCGCGACGAGAACATCCGGGTTGCGACCCGGCTGATGAACGGCACGCTGGTGCCGCCGGGCGGCGTCTTCTCGTTCAACGGCGCAATCGGCGAGATCACCGCCGACAAGGGCTACCAGGAGGCACTGGTCGTTTCCGGTGACCAGGTCGGGCGCGATGTCGGCGGCGGGGTCTGCCAGGTGTCGACCACCGTCTTCCGCGCGGCGCTCAATGCCGGCATGCCGATCGTGGAGTGGTATCCGCACACCTACCGGCTGCCCGACTACGAGCGCGACGGCTGGGGTCCGGGGTTCGACGCCTCGATCCTGCAATTCGGGCCGAATCCTGACGAGTGGCCGGACTTCAGGTTCGAGAATTACTCCGACAGCTGGCTGCTGGTCGAGTCGTACATCACGG
>DASYWL010000321.1:0-10559 GCA_035936055.1 Thermomicrobiales bacterium | reverse complement strand
TGCTCGATCGTCGATCTCCCCACGATCCAGCGCGTCGCGAGGCTTGGGGTCGTGCCGATTCCCGGGACCAGCTTCCTGCACTACACGCGACCGGTCTATGAACAAAATCTCGGCAGGGAGCGCTTCCGATACGCCTATGCGATGAAGACCTACGCGGAGCACGGCGTGGTTGCGGCAGCGTCCAGCGATGCACCTGTCGTGCCGGTCGATCCGCTGATCGGCATTCAGACCATGGTCACCCGCAAGGACAGGCTCGGAAAGGACGCCTGGGCCGAGGAGAGGGTTTCGGTGGAGGAGGCGATCCGCGCCTACACGGTCAATGCCGCCTACGCCTCGTTTGCGGAGAAGCGGCGGGGCCGGTTGGTACCCGGGATGGTCGGGGATATCACCGTCTTCGACCAGGATCTTCGCGAGATGGACCCGGACCAGATCACGACCGCTCGCGTCGACCTAACAGTGACGGACGGCGAGGTCGTCTGGGATCGTGCCAACGCGGCGACTCGCGAGGCGACGGAGGTGTTGGCATGAAAAGTACCCTTTACACCGGCGGAACAATTCTGACGATGAATCCGAAGCAGCCCCGTGCCGAGGCGTTGCTGGTCAGCGACCACCTTGTTCGAGCGGTGGGAACGCGAGCCGATCTCGAAGCACTCGGCGGATCGGGAATCGAGGTCATCAACCTTGATGGCGCTACCATGCTGCCCGGATTCAACGATAACCACACCCACCCCATCAAGTTCGGCGAGAGCCTCTTCCAGGTCGATGCCTCGCCTCGCGCCGTAACGCGCCTCGATGACATCCTTGAGGCGTTCCGGAAGCAGCTCGTGCAGCAGCCGGGTGATGGCTGGCTGCACGGTCGTGGCTACGACGACACCCGGCTCGACGTTCAGCGGCACCCAACGCGCGATGAGCTGGACGCCATCACGCCGGCGCGACCGATCCTGCTCGTGCGCACATGTGGGCACCTCGGTGTGGCGAACACCGCCGCCCTCAACGCCGCTGGCATAACCGACGAGACGCCGGACCCGCAGGGTGGCCAGATCGACCGCGACGCGCACGGACGCGCGACGGGCCTGCTCCGCGAAACGGCGCTCAAGCTCGTCCAGCGTGTCGTGCCGGAACCGACCGTTGCCGAGATGCGAACACACATTGCCGCCGCAGGCAACGTCTTCCTCAGTCAGGGCATTACCAGTGTCGCTGACGCCTCCGTCACCAGGGCAGACCAGCTTGCGGCATACCACTCGCTCGCTCGGGAAGGGAGAATGCCGTTTCGCGTCTACACCATGCACCTGATCGACGAGACGCTCGATACCCTGCGCTCGCTCGGGCTCCAGACCGGATTCGGCAACGAGTGGATGCGAATCGGTCCCGCCAAGGTGTTCCAGGACGGCAGCGGCGGCGGCCGCACCGCCGGCATGTTCGATCCATACGTTGGCCAGCCGAACAACTACGGGATTACGTACTATTCACAGGAGGAGCTCAACGAGCGATTCGAGGCCGCGCATGCCGCGGGCTTCCAGATGGCGGCCCACGCGATCGGCGATCGTGCGATCACGATGATCCTCGATGCCTACGAGCATGCGCTCGGAGCCGCCGCACGTTCCGACCACCGGGCGCGGATCGAGCACTGCGGAATCTGCACGCCGGAGATCCTCCGTCGGCTCAAGGCGCTCGGCGTCTTCGCTGCGCCGCAAGCGACATTCGTCCACTACCTCGGCGACTCATATCTCCGAAACTTCACGGAACGCCAGCTCACCCTCGCCTACCCGCTCCACGACTTCCAGCAGGCCGGCATCCGGTTCAGCATGAGTTCGGATGTTCCCGTGACGCCCTGCAACTCGGTGATTAACCTGCACGCGGCCACCACGCGCAAGACCCAAGATGGCAATGACATGGCCGCCGGTCAGGCGATCACGATGCAGACTGCGCTGCGGGCCTACACGACTGTGGGCGCGTTTGGCACATTTGAAGAGCGACTGAAGGGCACCCTGGAGCCGGGCAAGCTCGCCGACATGGTCGTCCTGAGCGCCGACCCGACGCCCCTCGCGCCCGAGGACCTGCTCAAGGTCAGCATCCAGCGGACCGTGCTGCACGGTGAAACGGTGTATCAGGCCTGAGCGTGCCCCGGCACCGAAGTTGCAGGGAAGTGCACAGGCAAGATGACCGTGCATGCAAGGGACAGGAGAAGGAGATGAAGCTCACCTACTTCGGCCACTCGGCGTTTCTCTTCGATGACGGGCAACAACATACGGTGCTGCTTGACCCGTTCATGAGCAGCAATCCGACGTGCGGTACGTCGCCGAGCGACGTCAATCCGGATGCGATTCTGCTCACGCACGCCCACAACGACCACGTTGGCGACACCGTCAGCATCGCAACGCGCTCGGAAGCGAAAGTTTTCGCTACCGTTGAACTCGCCAACTTCCTCTCCTCACAAGGCGTCGAGAACGTCGTTGGCGCGAATCATGGGGGGACGGTGACCTTCCCCGGCGGCACCGCCAAGTTCGTCCCGGCGTGGCACAGCTCGTCCTACACCACGGAGGACGGAACGGTCGTCGCCTCGGGTGTGCCAGCCGGATTCGTGATCCGCTTCGGTGGCAAGACGATCTACGCCGCCGGCGATACCGCGCTCTTCATGGACATGCAGCTCATAGGCGACGAAGAGATCGACATCGCTCTGCTGCCGATCGGCGACCACTTCACGATGGGACCGGAGGACGCGCGCAAGGCGATCGATTACCTTCGCCCCGGAACCGTTGTCCCCTGCCACTGCAACACCTTCCCGGCTATCGAGCAGGACCGAGATGCGTTCCGCAACCGAGTCGAGGGCGAGACCGCGACGCGAGTGGTGGTCATGGACCCGGATACCAGCCGCGATTTCTGAGTCCGAGTGCCGCGATGACCGAGCCGAACCAGCGCGTACAGTACAACGCCGAGATGGAACGAACCGCCTACAACCGGAAGGTGGTCAGCCGTGCACCCGCGAGCGAAGTCTTCGCCTTGGCTAGGGAATGGTTCAGCGAGCGCGGCTATCGCGTGCTGCCGTCGGGACGGCCGAACCAGATCTTCATCATGGGCGGGCCGGAGGGAGGCCTGCCCCGGGTCAACGCCGATATTCTCGCGGTTGCGAACGTGGGCAAGGGTAAGGTCACGATGCTGACGTTCAACTCGGTCGGCGAGAACCTGTCCGCGCGCGTGGCGGAGTTCGTCGAGATGCTCCGGGCCCAGGCCAGGGCGGCGCGGCGCGAACCGACACAGGAAGAGAGGGAGGCCAGCAACTAGGATCTGTGCCAAGCGGTCCGAATTGTCACGAAACTGACATGTCCGGTTGCGAATTGTAACGGGCGTGCTACGGCGTTTCCGACAAACTTGCATCACGTTCGGTTCCAGACGGCGCATCGCGCCACATGGAATCGACCATGGTGTCGCACCACAGCGAATGGCGCAGGTGGTGAAGCAAGGGAGACGTTATGAGCACCGACCGACGATTTGCCTCCTCCATCGATCGACGCGCTATCCTCCGCGGCGGCGTGGCCGCCGGGATTGCCCTTCCATTCGGCATCCCGAGTCTCGTGAACGCTCAGGATCACGGCCACGGCACGCCGGAAGACGGCTACGTTGGCTCCGACCCCAGCGCGCCCACGACCGGCAACGAGGAACCACGCGCAACGGAGATCACCCCGTTCCAGCGCTACGACCCGTTCCTCGAGCCAGTCGAGCCAGGCCCGAAGACCATCGAGACTGTTGCAGCCGATCGAGCGCTCTACGTGGCAAAGGACGTGCCGTTCGCCGCCTGGACCTTCGACGGCACTGTTCCGGGCAACAAGATTCGTGCTCGGGTCGGCGACGAGATCGATTTCACGTTCCGCATCGAGGAGAGCGCGTCGACCGCCCACTCGCTCGACTTCCACAGCGCCGAGGGCAACCCCCACGAGAACTACAATACGATTCTGCCCGGCGAGGAGTTCTCCTGGACATTTACGCCCCGGCACGCAGGTGCCTACATGTACCACTGCGGCACGCCCCCGGTGTTGCTGCACATCGGCGCCGGCATGTATGGCGCCATGATCGTTGACCCGGAGGACGGCTGGCCCACCGAGGCGCAAGAAATCGTCCTGGTCCAAAGCGACTTCTACTTCGAGGAAGAGCCGAACGAGGATGGCATCCACCAGCACGACTACGGCAAGATGCTCGGTGGCGGCATGATGGACTACGTGGTCTTCAACGGGCATGCCACGCAGTACGTGGACGAGCCGATCAAGGTGAAAGCGGGCGAGCCGCTCCGCATCTTCGTCGTGAATGCTGGCCCGAACGTGTACTCAACATTCCACGTGGTCGGTGGCATCTTCGACGCCGGCTACTTCAACGCCAACCCCGAGAACAAGATCGTCGGGCTGCAGTCGATGATGGTCGGGCCCGGCGACGGCATCGCGGTCGAACTCACGCTCAAGGAGCCGGGCGTCTACCCAGCGGTCAACCACGCCTTCGGCCATGCCGCCCACGGCGCGATCGCACTGCTTGAGGCCGAGTAGGACACCCGTGCAGTGACACGCGGCATGTGGCAGGGCGGCAACCCTGCCACATGCCGCTGACGCGCTGACCCCACGCTGCGGTCGCTGACGGCGACACACAGGTCAGGCCAGGAGGAACGATGACGCGGCGACATCGCCAAACGCGGTTCACCCGCCGGCGGTTCCTTGCCATCACGGGAGCAGCCGGGGCGACGGGAGCAGTCACCACATGGCGGCTCACGGACGACCGAGCTGGAAAGCAGGGGCGGGCTGCCAACTTCGAAGCACATTTCGCCCATTTGGCGCTTGCCGAGGAGCCTGAAGGCGACCTTGACCGCGTCGTCTGGCCGGATTTCGTGCTCACATCGGACCCGGAGATTCAGCGCCTCTACGCCTTCCACGTCACCAACGGTGGCCTGATGCGCTACATGCCCTGCTTCTGCGGCTGCATCGCCAGTGGCGGGCACATGAACAACCGAGACTGTTACATTCAGGCGGTTCACGCTGACGGCTCAGTCACGTTCGATCCCATGGCACCTACCTGAGGCACATGTCTTCAGGTCACGCGTGATGTGATCGCCATGCTCGACGAGGGAATGCAGCCGTACGATATTCGCACAGCCATCGACCGCACCTTTGCTGCCCAGATGGACTATGCGACACCGACGCCATATCCGCCCTGGGAGATGACGTGGGGATGAGCCGACGAGTGAGCCCTTGATCATGACTGACCAAGCGCTCACTCGTGTCCGCGCCCATTCTCGACGTGTCAGGCCATGCGCCGTTGACACGTTGCGCCAAGTGCCAGCATCGCCAAGACGGCGCCGCCAACCAAGAGCGCCTTTGCAGCCCGATTACTCCTGTCGACAGCATCACCGGTGCCAGTGGTCGGCAGCGCCGTCACCGCCTGCGGCACTGTCGTCGCGATCGGCTCGCCCTCCAAAGCAGCCGGAATGTTGAACCACGTGCACGCAATCTCCTCCCCGCTCGTCAGGTCGACGGCGTACTCGCCGTTGCCGAGATCCTCGAGAACGACCTGCCGAGGCTCTGGCGCGTTCGGCGAGACCGGTTCGCCGAAACAGAACATCGTGTAGCGCTGGAGCGGTGTGTCGATCGTTCGGAGATCTTCGGCGACGACGAACCGGCCGGAACCAAGCTCCGTGAAGGCAACGTTGCCGCTGACATCGGTGGTCTTCGTCTCGCCCCACTCGCTTCCCGGAATGTAGACCGCAAAGGCCACTCCGGCCGCCGGGATGGTGCAGTCGGTGAATAGGTCCTTTCCACCGTGGCCCGCCGGGCAGGTGAACGCGCTGATGACGATCGAGTTGGGTTCGGTCTCGACTGGGAAGCTGCTCGAATCGAGGGGATCCGTCGCACGCTCGAACTCCTCGCCGTCGAGGAACCCGTCCCCGTCGGTATCCGCCACCAGCGGGTCGGCGCCGATGTTGATTTCGCCGCCGTCCTGAATCCCATCACCATCCGAATCTGCGACGTCCGGGCCGGTCCTGTACGCAGCTTCCTCCTCGTCCGAGAGGCCATCAGAATCACTGTCGATCGACCCGCTCCCAGAACGCTCCAAGAAGACGAGCGTGATAGGGTTCTGGCGCTCGGCGGCTGTGAAGGACAGCCCCGCGTTCTTCAGGGTTGTGCCTTCGGGCTGACCACCGACGATCGACGCGGTCACGCTCTGGCCGGGCAGCACCTCGATTTCAACCGCGGAATCCGCGACAGTGGTTACCTCACCCACAACCTGTCCATCTGACCTGATGCTGACGATCACCCCACCGATCTTCTCGCAGTCAGAGATCCGGTCGTAGTCCGAGCGGCAGAGCCAGCTGTTGATGCTCATGAGGGCTGGAGCGGGCTGTGCCGCAGCAGTGGGCATGCCGAAACCGGCGAACGCCAGCAGCACCAGCGTGACAATCATGGATCCGGGAACGAACTGCATCATGACTCGCTGATCCTTTTACGTGGTGAACTCAACAGGCGCACAGCGCCACCCGTCACGTCTCCAGTCTGAGGATCACGAAGACCTTATGGCATCGGTAGCTCTACCTAACGCCCTCACCTATTCCGGAACGCCACGTGCTTGCGGTCAGGCGAGGCCGTGCTGAGTGGCATAGCGAATTGCCTCAAGTCGCGAGGCAAGACTCAGCTTGTCGTAAATGCGTCGCATATGGGCGTCGACGGTGCGCCGGCTCAGGAATAGCCGATCGGCCACCTCGCCGTTGGTGAGGCCGGCCGCCACCAGGCGCAACACTTCGACTTCGCGCTGGCTCAGTCCGCCAGGCCACTCCCTCGGCGCGCCCGACGCCACTGCGGCCTTCAGTGCCTCCTCCGCAGCGTCGGCCATGGTCAGCGCAGCACCGGCATCCCACTCTTGGCGGAATGCCGAATCGGCGAGCGCGGGCCTGAGCTTCGCCACGAGCCGGGCTTGGCGCTCACGGTCCGCTTCCGCCAAGGGAGCGTCGATCTGTCGGCGAAGCGCCTGAGCGGCACCGAAGAGGCGGGCGGCCTTGGATTCCTGGCGTCCTCGAGCGGCGAGCGCGGCAATACCTTCGACGCATTCAATAACCCCTCGCCGATCCCCCAAGCGGAGCCGGATCGCCAGCGAGTCGGCGATGGAACGCCGGGCTTCGCCGGCATCGTTCGCCATCGCGGCCGCAAGGCCAATGCCGAGAAGCGCATAGGCCTCGCCCAGCATGTCGTGGACCTCCCGAAAGGTGTCAAGACTTTGCTGGAAGAACGACTGAGCCTCGTCCGCCCTGCCGAGCCGCCACGAGATGTCGCCGAGGTTCACGAGAGAGAATCCGGTCGCACCTCGATCTCCCCGCGACATCCGGATCTGCAGCGCCTGCCGATGCAGTTCGCCCGCAAGCTCAATCTCACCGAGATCCCGTACCGCATTGGCGAGGTTGGACAGCGAGTTGGCCTCGCCTTGGCGGTTTCCGAGCTCGCGACGGATCGCCAGACTCTGCTCGTGTGCGTCACGGGCCTTGAGGTTTTCACCTCGATACCAGTCCACCAGGCCCGTGCCGTTCAGGGCATCCGCTACGCCCCACTGGTCGCCCAGTTTTTCGAAGAGGCGAAGACCGTGATCGTAGCTGACGATCGCATCTTCATACGCACCGAGATCGAGTGCGAGATTCCCCAGGCTAACCAAGGCTCTTGCCAGGTAGCGATCTTCGATACCGTCACTCGCGGCAACGTACTGCTCGAGCCAGGAACAGCCCTCGGTAAGGTACCCGCGGGTTGCCCAGAACCGCCAGAGCGCACTCGCAACTCGCAACCCCTCTTCGGGGCTGACGTCACGTGCAACGATCAGCGCCGCACGAAGATTGTCATGTTCCCGCTCGAGTATCGAGAGCCATCGCGCCTGCTCGGGGCCCGTCAGCTCCGGGGCTGCCCGCTCTGCCAGATCCAACGCCCATGCTACCAGCCGGTGCTGCGCGACGACGAGGTCACCCGAGTCCGCCAGGCGCTCGAGGCCGAACTCCTTGATCGTCGACAACATCCGAAACCGCACTTCACCGTCAGGCACATCGATGCGGTTGAGCAGGCTCTTGTCGACCAGTGACGACAGCGTTGGCAAGACGTCCGAATCCCCGCCAGTCTCGTCGTTCTCGTCCAGCAGCACGGCTGCTGCCTCGATGCCGAACTCGCCCGCAAAGACGGAGAGGCTCTCGAAGAGGCGTCTCTCGTTGGCGTCGAGTAAATCGTGGCTCCAAGCGATCGCGCTGCGCAGCGATCGCTGCCTCGCCGGGAGATCGACCGCTCCGTTGGAGAGCAATTGGAGCCGGTTGTTCAGACGATCCAGGAGCTCCTGCGGGGACAGCACGTTGATTGTCGAGGCAGCGAGCTCGATCGCCAACGGCAGACCATCGAGGCGTCGGCAGATCTCCGCGATGATGGGCGCGGTGAAGTTGGACAAATTGAACGTCGGCCGAACCGCTCGAGCCCGCTCGACGAAGAGCTCGACCGCCGCACTCTCGGCAATATCCGCCGCGGCCACCACGCTACCTGCAGCCGGCGTGTCAAGGGGCTCGACCGGAACCTCCCGCTCCGCCCTCAGCCGAAGTGACGCTCGACTTGTGCCAAGAATTCGCAGATACTTGCAGCCCGCCAGCAGCTGAGCGATTTCGGACGCAGCACCCGCGACTTGCTCCAGATTGTCAAGCACGAGCAAAGCGCGGCGGTCTCGGAGTGTTGTGATCAGGAGATCGAGGCCCACCTGTCCGAGGGCTTCGTGAACGCCCATGGTACGCGCAATCGCGGGCATTACGAGCTCCGAGGTCCGAAGGTGCTCCAGGGGGACAAACCAGGTGCCGTCGGGAAAGTTCGCCGCGAGGTCTTCGGCGAGGCACATCGCGAGCCGGGTCTTGCCCACCCCACCAGGGCCGATCAGCGTCACTAGGCGGTGATGCTCCGCGAGCACGAGGTCGCCGACATGCGCGCATATCGCCTCGCGACCGATGAGACGATTGGGCTGGACCGGCAGCGCGACGTCGGGTTCGATTGACATGACAAGACCACCGGCGAGATGGCGTACGCAGACGACAGGTACCACCGCCAGTATACGACGTTCGGACAATACCAGACGCAGAAGATCCTCCCTCCGCTCATGGGAGCCAAGGGTGTCTTTGGTACAATTCCCCATGTGTTTGCGGTGGGCAGCAGTACCAGCGCAACCCATTCGCACCCCAGTAGCTCAGCGGATAGAGCAGTCGCCTTCTAAGCGAAAGGTCGCAGGTTCGATTCCTGCCTGGGGTACCACGTTCAAAATCAGCGCGCGAGTCCGCATCGATCGGAAACAAGACCAGCGCGCAGGGGCACACTCTGCTGCTCCACTCGCCAGTTCCAGCGAACTGTTTCGGCTCTCGGATCATCGCCACCTCGGCCCACCATGCTGCTTTTGACTCGTTCAGGATGGAATGCGGCCTGGCATCTCCGGGTGCGTGCTCCGAGCCCGCAGCGCTCGTTCTCGGCGGCGGTGAACTCAGCCCCAGCCGAAGGAGGCGTGATGCCAACCACCATCACCGACCTGGTCGCGCTCGATATCCGCTTTCCCACCTCCAAGACATTCGATGGTTCCGACGCGATGAACCCCGATCCCGACTACTCCGCGGCCTACGTCATCTTGCAGACGGACCATCCGCTGGGCCTCGAGGGGCACGGCCTCACCTTCACCATCGGCCGCGGCAACGAGCTGTGCGTTGCGGCCATCGAGGCACTTGCACCGCTTGTCCGAGGCAAGATCCTCGAGTCGTTTACTGCTGACATGGGGGCCTTCTGGCAGACGATCACGGGCGACAGCCAGCTCCGCTGGGTGGGCCCGGAGAAGGGGGTCATCCACCTCGCCACCGCCGCCGTCGTCAACGCTGTCTGGGACCTGTGGGCGAAGACGGAGGGCAAGCCGCTTTGGAAGCTCCTGGCTGACCTGCCACCGGAGCGGCTCGTCGCCTGTGTCCCGTTCCGCTACATCACCGACGCCATCACGCCCGAGGAGGCCTTGGCGATCCTCCACAACAACGCGCCAACGAAAGCCGACCGGGAGGCACAGCTGCGGAGGGACGGCTACCCCGCCTACACCACGTCAGCGGGCTGGCTCGGCTACTCTGATGAGAAGCTGCGCCGTCTCTGCCGCGAAGGGGTCACCAGCGGCTGGTCCCACTTCAAAGTGAAGGTGGGGAGGGATATCGAGGACAACCTGCGGCGAGCGGCGATCATTAGAGAAGAGATCGGCCCTCACCGCCGACTGATGATGGATGCCAACCAGGTGTGGGACGTCGGCGAGGCCGTCGCGCAGATGCGACAGCTGGCGCGGTTCGATCCCTGGTGGATCGAGGAACCGACGAGTCCCGATGATATTCTCGGCCACGCCACCATCGCCAGAGCGGTCGCGCCAATCGGCGTTGCGACGGGCGAGCACTGCCACAATCGCGTGATGTTCAAGCAGCTCCTTCAGGCCGAGGCAATTCGCTTTTGCCAGCTCGATGCCTGCCGCCTAGGTGGGGTCAACGAGGTCCTGGCGGTGCTGCTGCTCGCGGC
>DASYWL010000320.1:0-10545 GCA_035936055.1 Thermomicrobiales bacterium | reverse complement strand
GTCGTCGACACGATGGACTTCGCGAACGTACGGCCCCAGGTTCACCGCTACATCGCGCGGGGCCTGACCGAGGACACCGAGGGCAATGCCACCGGCATCGGCATGTTCGACTTTGCCCTTCAGCGGCTGGTCGACGAAATGGACCCGGTGCCGACCTACATGAACATGATCACCGCGAAGTCGCCGCAGGGCGCGCGGGTGCCGATCACGGTCGAGAACGACCGGCAGGCGCTCACGCTTGCGGTGGCATCCGGCATCAAGGTCGACGCGCCCAACGCCAGGATCATGCGCATCCAGAGCACCAAGCATCTGGAGGAGATGCATGTCTCCGCGCCGGTGCTGGAGGAGCTGAGGGCGAGCGGCGTGCCAGTCGAGGTGCTGGAGGACGTTCATCCGATCGCGTTCGACGCCGACGGCATGTTCGCCGACTGACGAGGACTGCTGGCCAATCCGGAGGGGCGGACGGACTGGCGCCGAGATCACCCCTGCGGGCAATTGCGGCTTCGCCCCGGTCACCTGGCTCTTAACTTGGCTCTTGAATTGATAAGGAGTGTCCGTGTCCACCGCCACCCCAGTCTGCACCGTGGTACGTCCGAGGGAGCAGTTCGACGGCAAGCAGGGACTGACCTATGTGGAAGGCATCTCCGCCGAACGCGGCGGCTCGACGGGCATCTGCATGCACCTGCTGACCCTGCCACCGGGCGCTCGGGCGAAGGCGCACCTGCACGAGGCGCACGAGACGGCGATCTATATCATCAGCGGCGAGTCCGAGATGTGGTACGGCGAGGGGTTGAAGGAGCACCTGACCGTCCGGGCCGGGGAGCTGCTTTACATTCCAGCCAACACGCCGCACCTGCCGATGAACACGTCGGACGAGCCGTGTGTTGCCGTGCTGGCCCGCACCGATCCGAACGAGCAGGAGAGCGTGGTGTTGCTGCCCGCGCTGGAGGCGGCTGTGCCCCGATAGCCGGACATCGACCGGATCGGGCCTGCACGCTGGCGTCGACTGCAGCGGCTGGTGCCAAGAGAAGGGTTTTCCATGGAAATGCGGCGAGTCGGCAACAGCGGCCTGCTGGTTTCGGCGATCGGGCTCGGCGGCAACACCTTCGGTGCGACGATCGATGGCGAGGACGCCGTGCGGACGATCCAGCATGCGATCGACCAAGGCATCACCTTCATCGACACCGCCGATGTCTACTCGATGGGTTGCTCGGAAGAGTTGGTCGGACAGGCAATCGCCGGACGTCGGGAGACGGTCGTGGTGGCGACCAAGTGTGGCATCCCACTGGACAGCGGGCCGCATGCCGGCGGGCTGTCGCGCCGCTGGGTAACCCAGGCGGTGGAGGACTCGCTGCGGCGGCTTGGTACCGACTACATCGATCTCTTCTATGCGCATCGACCCGATCCCAGCACGCCAATTGAGGAGACGCTGAGCGCGATGGACGACCTCGTTCGCGCCGGGAAGGTATGCTACATCGGCTGCTCCAACTTCAGGGCGTGGGAGGTGGCCCACAGCATGGGGAGCAGTCGGCTGCAGCGCCTGGAGCACTGGATGGCGGTGCAGAACCGGTGGAATCTGCTCGACGGGCTCGACAGCCCTGAGCTGGAGCAGGCGGCGGAGACACTGGGGCTCGGCATCATCCCGTACACCCCGTTGGCGTCAGGCCTGCTCACCGGCAAGTATCATCCCGGGGTAGAGCCGCCAGCCGGAACGCGGTTCGGCGATCTGGAGCGCATTCGCGAGCGGATGACCGAAGACAAGCTGCGCCGTGCCGAGCGGGTAAAGGCGTGGGCGGAGGAACGCGGCCACACCCCGGCGGAGGCGGCGATCGCATGGCTGCTGGCGCACCCAGTGGTTCCGTCGGTGATTGCGGGCGCGAGATCCCCGGAGCAGATCGACGCGAACATCAAGGCGGCGGCGTGGACGATGACCCCAGAGGAGCGCGACGAGTTGAGGGCGGTGTCGGCGGCCAGCGATTGACCTGCCGGCGTGACCGTGGGCTAGAGACCGGCGTAAATCCGTGCCAGGGTCAGTAAGGTAACAGGGCAGGGGGTGCGGATCTCGCCCTCGCCGATGAAATCGGCCTGTATCCACTCGCCGCTCTCGAGACGGAAGTGGTGCTCGACCCGTTGCCGGTCCTAATCGACGATCAGGTACGACTTCACCGGCGGGATCTTCTTGTACGCCGCAAGTTTCTCCCGCCGGTCGATCGACTCGGTGCTGGGTGAGACGACCTCGACGAGCAGGCAGGGCTGGTGCTCGACGTAGGGGTCATCGGGCTCGGGCTCGCAGGCGGCGATGACATCAGGGTAGTAAAAGGCATCGTCCGGCGTCCGCACCTTGACGTCGCTCATGTAGACGCGGCACGGCGTCCCCTCTGCGGCATCGGCGAGCTTTCGAGCGATGTTGAACGCAATGGTGTTATGGCGCCTTGAGGTGCCAGTCATTGCGTACAATCTGCCACCTACGCATTCGTCGTGGCGGACGTCAGCATCTTTCTCGAGCTCGAGGTAGGTCTCGACGCTCACGGCTGGGTGCGGTGCGAGTGCTTCGGCCATTCACAGCCCCTCGTAGATGTCTGCCATTGCCACCTTCGTGTTCAGGCACGGGATCGGCACGGCACCTTCACACGGTCGGCGCGCTGCCAGACCGCATCCTCGCCGTGAAAGAAGCGCTCCACGCGACGGATGTCCTGGTGAACGATGAGGTACGCCTGCAGGGTCGGGAGTTCCCGGTAGGCGAGAAGCTTCTCGCGCCGATCAATCGATTCCGTGCTCACCGAGAGCACTTCGACAACCACACAGGCGTCGTTGCGGAAGGTCGGGTTGTCCGTTTCCGGCTCCTCGCAGGCGACCATCACATCCGGATAGTAGAAATTGGCACCGACGCGAAGCCGCATGTCGCTCATGTAGACGCGACAACGCGTGCGCCTCGCGGCCGCACGAAGCGCGATGTAGGTGTTGCCGGCGATCCGATTGTGCCGGTCGCTGTCGCCGGCAAGGGCGTACAGCATGCCCCCGACGTACTCGTGCGTGATTGCGGAGCTTGCCTCGAGCTCCAGGTACTCCTCGACCGCGAGGAGACCCTGCGGCGTGGCGACATCTTCCATACGGGCAGTATATAGGCAGTCCCGGCAACCCCCGTCCGAGCGGACGCCATGGATCGGAAGCTGGTCGGAACTCGCGGTGTCGAGACCGGCCCCGGCACGTCTCGTGGCATGCAACGTGATCTGTGGAGAGGGACACGCGGGACCGATGCGGCCCGCGACGATTCGATTCGCCCCACACAGGAGACTGGGTACCACCATGGTTCAGCTCGGATATGCGCTTTCCAGCGAGGAGTTTCGCCCGAACGAGTTGGTCGACAACGCCGTCCAGGCCGAGGAGACCGGCTTTCCGTATGCGCTGATCTCGGACCACTTCCATCCGTGGATGGACTCGCAGGGGCAGAGCCCGTTCGTCTGGAGCACGATCGGCGGCATCGCGCAGCGAACCAGCCAGCTCCGGCTCGGCACCGGCGTCACGGCGCCAATCATCCGCATCCATCCGGCGATCATCGCCCAGGCGGCAGCTACCGTAGCGGACATGATGCCGGGACGCTTCTTCCTCGGTGTCGGCACCGGTGAGCTCCTCAACGAGCACATCACCGGCGAGCACTGGCCGCCGATCTCGATCCGGCAGGAGATGCTCGCCGAGGCGGTCGAGATCATCCGCCAGCTCTGGCAGGGCGGGTATCAGACCATCGACGGCGACTATTATACGGTCGAGAACGCTCGGCTCTATACGCTCCCCGAGACGCTGCCCGACATCTGCGTCGCCGCGTCGGGGCCGGAGTCGGCGACGCTCGCCGACAGGATCGGAGATGGTCTC
Source organism: Thermomicrobiales bacterium (assembly GCA_035936055.1). Classification (GTDB taxonomy): domain Bacteria; phylum Chloroflexota; class Chloroflexia; order Thermomicrobiales; family UBA6265; genus JACCVC01. Next base: position 6,675 of record DASYWL010000320.1, on the reverse strand, counting down.
GTGTGCACATCGCCGCAGGCGGAGACGGTGCAGGCGTTCAACGGCGCCCGCGGCAAGGGCAAGCCGACCTACGGGCAGATGACTGTCTGCTGGGCGAAGACCGAGGACGAGGGGCTCGAGACGGCGCTGAAGTATTGGGCGTATACGGGGCTGCCCGGCCAGCTCTCGCAGGAGCTGGCGTTGCCGCAGTACTTCCAGGAGGCGGCGCAACTGGTGACGAAGGAGACGATCGGCAAGTCAGTGGTAGCAGGGCCGGACGCCGAGAAGTACCACCAGAAGATCCAGTCCTACATCGACGCCGGGTTCACGCACGTCTATCTGCACCAGATTGGCCCGGACCAGGCAGGGTTCTTCGACTTCGCCAGGCGGGAGCTGCTGCCGAAGTACCAGGGAGCGTAGGTCGGCATTGCCGATGCACGAACCGTGAGGCCCGGGAGATGCCTGCGACCTCCCGGCCCTCACGATCAGATTGCTGCGTCAGCTGACTACCCGGCGTTCGCGCCGGACGGGGCACTGGAACCACGCCTCGATTGCAGTGGCACCGCCACGACGACTCCCGGTGCGCGTTCGCCTTGGATGGTAAAGGCGATCAGCGTGCCGAAGAGCACGAACCCGAGTGCAACCAGGGCGTGGGTGCTCACGACGAGCTTGGGCGAGCCGCCGCCGGAGACGCGCCATGCCAGGAACCCTGTGCTGAGGAGCGTTCCGATGGCGAGGCACGCGATCTGGACAGCCGCGAGTCGTGGCCACCGCAGTGGGCGGCCGAGCAAACGGGGAACCAGATAGTAGCTGACCCCGCAGATGAGGAGTCCGGTCCATCCGAAGAGGTTGAGTTCCACGTGAACGAACCGGAGCCGCGCCCCAACCGCAGGCTCGACCGCGAAGACGGCCCCGAGGCCAACACCGACCGCCAGGCAGGCACTCGCGCTCGCCATCGCGATCCTCGTGAGTGCCGGCAGGCCGCCAAGCATCGGCGCGATGTTGACCAGCAGGAGCGCGATGCCAGCCGCCTGCAACGGTCCCGCGATGACGAACAGGGGCATCCACCCAGTCGCGAGCGCGATCAGCATGAATGGCAGGCCGACCGTCACCACCATGAGGTGGAGGCGGATTGGCCAGTGCCAGCGCCGGCCGGTCCAGCGGGCCAGCACGTGGTAACACACCCCTGCCGCCATCGAGAGGAAGAATCCGACTAGCAGCGCGTGGGCCCAGACGAGATCCCAGCGCCCGCTCGTTGATCGCCACCAGCTTGTCACGAACCCGACGGCGAGCCCCACGAGCAGGTACACGCCCGCCAAGCGGGTGAAGCCGGTTGCGAGGCGCTCTATGGCGGCCTGACCAGGCCAGGGAAGCGGCAGCGCCGGGGTCTTCCCCACCGGCTGGCGAAAGAGCCGCGCGATATTGACCGTGAAGGCGATTCCTCCGGCGAGGGCGAGCCCATGGCCGAGTACCAGGCCGATATCTGAACCGGCGGCTGGCTCACGTAGGTGGTCCAGACACCGGCGAGCGCGAACGCGACCTGAAGCCGTAACCGCGCCTCGCTCCGCCATCTTCGCGGGGAGAAGACCGGAACGATCCGGATCGTGACCGCGAAAATCATCGGCACGATACCGCCGAGGACCGCGAGCCGCACGGCAGCCGTCCACCAGCCCGGCTGGTACGGAGAGAAGCCAGCGGTGAGCGCCGCCACGGCGAATGCGGCCATGGCGACGACGATGGTTACGGGAACCAGGATACGACCCATCGCTCAGGATTTCTTGGGCCGGCCGTCGACGATCCGGGCGACCTCGCTGAGCACTGGCTCGTGTGGGATGCCGTGGAGGTCCAGGGCCTCGCCGAGCGGGTGCCCCCGCCACAGCAGAGGTCGAGGCCGTATGGCGCGAGCACGGTCATGACGTCGGGGTGCTCATCGACGAGATCCCGGATCAGCCGGTCGGCGATGTCGCGAGGGGGCGATGGCGGTGTCATCCTTGTCATCTCTCTTTTCCTTTCGATCAACAGTGGCCGAGGAACGGCGCGCGCGTGGATTGGCGGTGCGGGTCGTACCCGCTGCGCTGGCCGTGCTCGCTGATAGCCATCTTCGGTGGGCTGTCCTGCATGATGACCAACGGCATGCGATGCCCGGAGCCGGGCGTCCTCTCCGCTCCCGATCCACACACAGGCGAGCTGGCCCGTAGCCTACCGGACTGTTCGTTACAGGAGCCTTGCAGCGGGAGGGCAGGGGTATCAAAAACATGACAATCTCATATCGAGGAGGGATGAACGACTAGTCGGGTGCTGTTGATTGGCGGGGCGTCGGGGACCGGCAACATGCAGCCACCACGGCCGATGGTCCCGGTCTCGCCGGCCAGGTTCCTGTGCCGTGGTGTCGGACAGGCCGGATGTGCCGGCTGTCGCGTTCGCCTCACGGGCCGGAACAGACGTACAGGCCCCAAGAATTGGGCTCAACTGGATGTTGCCATGCCGTTGCTTGAGACAGCTCCTCTCCAAAGATCGGCCGGATGGGTGCGCTGTGCTTCGAAGAATGATCTTCTGTCATGATGTATTGACTCTTCCTATTGTGTCATCTATAATGAGTAACATGTACATAATGTAGGATTGGAGGCCCGGCGCCAGCACGGGATGGCACCCCGGATCGCGGCATTTGGGTGTGGTACAACTGCCTCGGCTCAGCCATTCGTTTTCGATCGTTGTCGACTCTTGTCTGCGGAGGAGAAAGAATATGCGACGCGTTCTCTGCGCTTTTTTGATGCTGGCTGTTCTCATCGGCATGTCCGGTGCTGCGGTGGCGGCCCAGGACGGCACCCCCGCTGTGACCGACCCGAACCTGCTGGCCGACCTCGGCTACCCGGAGCTCCGGGTCACGACCGATGGCACGACCAATGACTTTCCCACTGAGGTGGAGGCCGGGCGCTACCACGTCGTGCTCGACAACCAGAGCGACCAGATGGAGATCGACCTGGAGTTCTGGCAGCTGCCCGAGGGGGTGACCGTCGACGATGTGATGGCCTTTTTCGAGGAAGCCCAGGAGACCGGGGACTTCGGAGTACCTGACTTCTTCTTCGACATGACCTTCAACGGCGGCCCCACCACCTCCCCCGGCCAGAGCGACAGCGTCGTCCTAGATCTGACGCCAGGCGAGTGGTACGTCAACGTCTACAGCTACAACCCCGAGACCGACGAGTCCACCGACACGGTGGCCACCGTCACCGTCACCGGGGAGATGCCGGAGCTTCCGGCTCCGGAAGCGGACGTCACCGTCGAGCTGGTCGATTTCGACTTCGCGGTCTCCGGCTCCGTCAGCTCTGGGCCGCAGATCTGGGAGGTGACCGGCGCGGGATCCCAGCCGCACCACCTCGTCCTCTCCCGCGTGCCGGAGGGGACCACCGAGGAGGATGTCATTGAGTTGGCCGGCACCTTCTTCGTGCCACCTCCGGACCCGAGCGCGACGCCCGCTGCCACACCGGTCATCCAGCCGGCCCTGGCCTTCGAGGATGTCGAGGAGGTCTTCTACACCCTGATCTTTACACAGGGGCAGTACAACCTGTACGACCTCACCCTCGAGCCGGGGACCTACGCGATGATCTGCTTCCTGCCAGCGCCGGACGGCACGCCGCACGTGCTGATGGGCATGGTCGAGATCATCACCGTCGAGTAACGGCGGTGGATTGATCTCGGAAACGATTGGTCGACCCCGACCGCGAACCCGGTGCATTGACGGCGCGGGGTTCGTGCGTTGGATGTCGCAAACACCGGGCAGGGGAGGGCTTTGTGTCCTCTCCTGCCGTTTGGCCTACTCCTGGTTTTGTGCCAACAACCGGCCGATGATGACATCCTCCTCGACCTCTCGGGACCTCCCCCTTCGGCCAGTTGTCGGCGTCCCATACCGTCCCGTCGATGGCGGTGTCACCACGGTGCCTGACAACCACGCTAGGATCGATGCGATCCACCCTGCTGGGAGGACCTTATGGATGTTACCTGTTCTGCAACGCTCACCTGTCCCGAGTGCGGCGCGCAGCATCGCGAGACCATGCATGATGGCGCCTGTCAGTTCTTCTATCGGTGTGACCAGTGTGGGATGACGCTGCGCCCGGTGGAGGGGGACTGCTGCGTGTTCTGCAGCTACGCGGACGTGCCATGTCCGCCGATCCAGCGGGAGCGTGCTGCAACCGCTGCGAGCGAGCACTCGCCAACGTAATGCGTCAGTGCCCCGCCCGCTGCTTGTTCATCGCCAGCAGCCGCCCGAGGGTGATATCCTCCGCGACCACGGCACGCCGTTTGTGCCCAACGTCGAGCGGCGGAGGCCGGGGTTGAAAAGCAGTCAGTGCTTGAGGTTTCGCCTGTCCTCATGGGGGCGCTTGAAGTAGAGTTTCTCGTCAAGTCCACCACTGGTGTTGGCACTCTGCGTGACACTGACGAGCTCCCAGCCCTTGGACCCGAGTTCGCCGAGGACCGTGCCGAAGTCGCTCAACGGGTAGTCCGACGTGTCAACCTCAACCGGAGCGGAGTAGCCGACCCAGAACATGTTCCCGCGAGCGTCCATAGTAATGATCGCGTATTCCCAGCGCTGCACGATGGTACTGCCTTTCCAAATGTTCCCACACAATATGGCTGGACCCCGTTCGGGGTCCAGCCGGCGCCACGGCTATCGGCGTTTCTCCGTACAGCCGTTACGGCTCCCCGGAGGCGTGGTCATGCCCGGCCCGGCGGCGTCCGATCTCGCTCCTCGGCCTCGTGGCTCCGTCTGAGGCTGGCCGCCTCCCATTCGCGATCCTCATCGCTCATCTCGCCGACCCGATGGGCCTCGCGGTCGCCGGTGTAGTCGCGCGACGTAGCATCCGTGTCGCTCCGAGGAGCGCGCGAGCGACGAATGCGGAGGACGAGATACACCGATGCGACAATCACCACGACCAGGAATGCGTACCACCACCAGTCCGACATGGTTCGACCTCGTTTCATCGATCGGCCCGTGTTCTCCGGGCGTGATCCCGGGCCCTCACCCACTCGGTGACGGACGTACCGCTCCTTAATGTGTCAATGGGCTTCCGTTGATGATCATTGACCGCGACCGTCAGTATCTATCGACGCATCGGCAGACCGGGATCACGAACCCGTTTGCCCAGCGTGCGATGGCCGCCATCCTACGGATCGGGCCGCAGCTGAAGCTGCTGACGAGCATCAGGATCGAAGCGAACGGCTTCGAGCAGCAGACCGTGTTGCAGGTAGAGCGCCCGCTCATACAGGATTCGTCGCTGGAGAGCCGAGGCGTCGTCGTAGACCGCCAGCAGCCTGGCAATCGACTCCTGAACAGGCTCGCTCGCCTGCGCCTCGCATCGGTCCACAAGCTGGCATGTTGCTCCATCCATGCCCCGTCTCCATCATTCCGCCATGACGCCTCAGGCAGCCACCACATGTCGCAAGAACGGAAGAACACCATGAACCATGAAGGCGGAAAGCCCCGCATGTTCCCGAAGAACCTGTCCGAGGTTGGCATCCCGTTCGGCGCCGTCCAGCCCGGGCGCCTCCGCGATATCGCTGAAGAGCGCCTCGAGGCGACCGATTTCCTGCGTGGTCACACCCGATGCACGCGCTGATTCGAGCAGGTGCCGCAGCTGGTCTTCGGCCTCCGGGCCGAGCGCGGAGACGGGCGCCAGCAGGGGTTGCCGCCACTGCGAACGCTGCAGCTGGCCGCGCTCCGCTATCCATGCGTAGCCATCGCTCACGCGATAGCCCCAAACCATCCCGGCTCCCAGCCCGCGTGCGAGGCCGTCGCCGACAAGCTGCGGCAGGAGCCTGCAGATTCGCTCGCGACCGAGCCCCGTGCGGGCCTCGTGGAAGGCCCAGTCGGCACACACCATGGTTGGGTACGTGTGGTCGCCCGTGCTGGCATGTTGCTGATCCTGATATTCGCCCATTGCGGTCAACAGGAGACCGAGCTCCGTGTCAGGCGCGATCATCGGTTGCCCCACCGCGTGATGTTGGCCCGGTCAACCGCATCGCGGCCGTGGACGTTCGAGCGATGAACGCGAAGGCGGCACCCGATGCCCGCAGCGGGGCTCATCGAAGGCCCGAATCGGCGCACGGCGTGCAGCCGACTCCTCCGCAGAGGGCACATTCGGCCCCGAGCATGCGGGTGATGGCCAGCGGCAGGCGCGATCTCGTGGGGGTCGGCCGCGCCGACGGCTGAACCGCCGGCGCGCGGTATGGTTGGCAACGTGGACGGTCCGCTGACCGTTCGCGGCGTAGCGCGCTCATATGGCCGAAACATGTCGTCATGGGGCGACCTTTCCGTCATGAACAGGCCGACGCCCGACGATCGTGTGGCTGCACATCCAGAGACGACGGCTTCAAGAGGTTCCGGGCGTCGGCCCGGAACACTCCTGACGATTCCGACGATCGCGACAGGTGCGCCGATCGTGCCGATGTGCTACTCGTCGGCGCCGGTGAGCGGCGTGACCTGCGCAGCCCGCTGCCGAGAGGCATCACGTGGGTCGGCTTCCTGCTGATAGGAAACGCGCATCCCCTCGCGGAGGCGTTCGAACCCGTCGTCGGCGACCGTGGAGCTGTGGAAGAACACATCCTGGTTCTTGTCGCTGTCGGGGGTGATGAAGCCGAAGCCTCGGTTGAGCAGAGTCTTGATGGTTCCATGTGTCATAGAGGTACATATCCTTCGCG
>DASYWL010000319.1:0-6372 GCA_035936055.1 Thermomicrobiales bacterium | reverse complement strand
CGGATGGTCTACTGCACCGATCGCAGGACACTCACGAGCTTACCCTGAATTCGGACATTCTCCGCCGGTGTGTAGATCGGGTCCATGGCCGTGTTCTTCGGCTGGAGCCGGACCTGCGAGCCCTCAAGGTAGAATACCTTCAGTGTCGTCTCTTCCTCGTCCTCGAGCCAGACGGCAACCGTATCGCCGTTGTTGCAGGTCTCCTGCCGTTTGAGCACGACGATGTCGCCGTCGCCGATGAGCGCGTCGATCATCGAGTACCCGCGCACGCGAAGGGCGAAGAGATCGGTTCCGTTGTCCGGAGCCAGGCCCGGGCTGAGCTCGATGACGTCAGCGACATCGGATCCCTCCAGGTCGCCGGGAACGGGGATCGGCTGACCGGCGGCGATGGAGCCGATGACCGGCACCTCAACAGTGCCGGACCGGGCGCTGCTCCGCCCGATGATCTCGATGCCCCGCGAGATGTTGCGGTTGCGACGGATATAGTTCCGCTCTTCGAGCACCTTGAGGTTGTAGTCCACCACGCTGGTCGATGAGATGTTCAAGGCGAGCTGGATATCCCTGATGGTGGGCGGGTAGTCATTCTCTTCAAGAAAGTTGCTGATGGAGTCGAGTATCGCTTGTTGGCGCTCAGACAGCTTGCGCATGGGCCATCCTTTGAGTACGAGTCTGGCGGGTGCGGGTAGGAAAGGTGCCTGACCCGACGCTGTGCTCCGAGTATAATTCGAACACTTGTTCGTGTCAATCCGGCTACGCGCGCCGTCTGCGACGGTGCGTGACAGGGGAAACGGTGGAACGGTGATCAACACCAGCGTCCTTAGAAAACTTGAGTTCCACGAAGTGGTGCGGCGGCTCTCCGTGCACTGCCAGTACAACGTCGCCGCCGAGCTCGCTCGTGAGCTGCAGCCGACGCCGGACCGGCGGGTTGCCGCCCAGTGGGTCGCGACGACAGCCGAAGCCGTCGATCTGCTCGGCAACTTCCCAGACTTCACCGTGGGAGGCGCGCGAGATATCCGTGAGCTAATTGTGAAGGCCGAGAAGGGCGCGCGACTGCAACCTTCGGAGTTGCTGCTGGTGGCCGACACGCTCCACGCGGCACGGCGGCTCAAGCGGTCGTTCCTCAAGCTGCCCGAGCACGAGGAGCGATTCCCGAACCTGCTCGATCTCGTCGGCGGCATCGAGAATGTCCACCAGCTCGAATCAGGGCTGGAGCGATCGATCGGTCCGCGCGGGGACGTGCTCGACACGGCCAGCACGGAGCTCCAGCGATTGCGCAAGGCGGTTCGCGTGGCGCACTCGCGGGTAACGGAACGCCTCCAGAACCTGCGCTCCAGCGGTCGAGTCGGCGCTGCTCTCCAGGAGAACATCATCACTGTCCGAGAGGGTCGATATGTGATCCCGGTGCGAGCCGAGGCGCGCAGTGTCGTGAAGGGGATCGTCCATGGGACATCGGCGTCGGGACAGACGATTTTCATCGAACCGTTCGACGTCGTCGAACTCAACAACGCGTGGCGGGAGCGCCAGGCGGACGAGCAAGAGGAGGCCAACCGGATTCTCGACGGTCTGAGCGAACAGATCGCCGAACTGGCCGATGTCCTCCGACGGATGGTGCAGGCGGTCGCTGAAGGCGATCTCGCGCTCGCGAAGGCAAGGTATGCGCGGCAACTCGATGCAGCTCGTCCCCGCTTTCACGACACCGGTGCTGGCGATTCGCGGGTTCGCGCCGAGGACGCCGCTCATCCCACCCACCGCATTCGGCTGATCGAAGCACGGCACCCATTGCTCGATCAGCAGACGGTCGTGCCGCTCTCCTTCGAGATTGGCGACACCTTTCGGGTGCTCCTCATCACCGGGCCGAACACCGGCGGGAAGACCGTTGCCCTGAAGACGGTCGGTTTGCTGACGCTCATGGCACAGGTCGGCATGTTTATTCCGGCCGCCGCCAGCTCCGAACTCAGCGTCTTCCCCCAGATCTTCGTCGATATCGGCGATGAGCAGAGCATTGAACAGAGCCTGTCGACGTTTTCCGGACACATGGCGAACATCGTCTCGATGCTGCGGGAGGTCCGCTCGAACAGCCTGGTGCTTTTGGATGAGCTCGGTGCTGGTACTGACCCTCAGGAAGGATCGGCGCTGGCGCGGGCACTCATCAGCCGCCTGCTCGAGTCGCGGGCGATGGTGGTCGCGACCACCCACTACTCGGAGGTGAAGGCCTACGCCTATGCGACGCCGGGCGTGGAAAACGCCAGCGTCGAGTTCGACGTCGAAACGCTTTCGCCGACCTACCGCCTGACAGTCGGGATCCCCGGCAGGTCCAACGCTTTCGCCATCGCCCGGCGGCTCGGCATCCCGTCTCAAGTGATCGAGGAGGCGCGATCGATCCTTCACGCCGGTGACCAGCAGGCCGACGAGCTGATCAACGACATTCGCCGCCGCAGGGAGCAGGCCGACGAGGAGCTCGCCGCCGCCGAGCGAACCCGCGCCGACGTCGAGGAGCTGCGGCGGCGTGCTGCTCGAGCGCTTCGAGACGCCGAGCTGACGCGAAGGGAGGCGCGGGACCGCGCCACCGAGGAGGTCGAGCGCGAGCTGCAGGAGGCGCGAGAAATTGTCCGACGCCTGCAGCGACCGATCCGGCAGGGCAGCGCGCCAGGCCCCTCGCCCGACGAGGCCCGGGAGGCGACGTCGAAGCTCACCACGGCACTTGAGGAGACGCGACGTGTGCGCCGACGTCGACAGCCGACTGCGCCCCAGCCACAGCAGAAGCGGCCGCTCCGACGGGGTGACCGGGTGCGCGTGCACTCACTGGATATGCCGGGCGAGGTGATCTCCGTCGATGGCGACCACGCGGTGGTACAGATGGGCGCATTGAAGTCGCGCATGCCACTCGGCGACCTGGAGCGCACGTCGGGCGGTGGTGGAGACGGGGAGGAGCGCCAGGAGGCACATCAGGAGCTGCCGAAGCCGGAATTCAACGTCTCGGTTGAGGCCGATTTTCGTGGTCTCCGTGCCGTGGAGGTTGAGGAGCGGCTCGAGCAGTACGTCCACGACGCCTACCTCGCCGGGCTGCCGTGGGTGCGCATTATCCATGGAAAAGGGACAGGGGCGCTGCGCAAGGTCGTGCGCGATGGACTCGATGCCCATCCGGTGGTCGAGCGCAGCGAAACCGCCAAGCAGAACGAGGGTGGCGACGGCGCGACCGTTGCCTACCTTCGAGGCAACTCATAGGCTTGCAGGGTGCCCGGACCGGTGCAACGCAGTGGCATCTCAAGCGAAGTATCCTCCGGCAAGAATGACACCATCGGGAGTCTTGCGGGGTATGGAATCTCCGCCTGAGGAGTCAGGCCGTCTGGGCGAATTGGACGTCCTCCAGCGCGTCAAGCACGGTATCGAGCCCGTCCTGCCACCGGTCGCCTAGGCGCATCAGTCGCAGGCGGACCGTGTTGCGCGTCACCTTTACGACATCACCGAGTCGGCGCTCGAGACGCCGAACGTCGAGCTGGGAGGTATCGACCGGGCGCAGGATGATCTCTCGCTCGCGCTCGATCAGGGAGTCGAGGCCGAGCGCCGTTGCCCGTATCCGCAGTCGAATCAGCGCCAGCAGGTGCTCGACCTCGACCGGCGGATCGCCGAAGCGATCAGCCAGCTCGTTGCGCAGCTCGTCGACCTCGTCAATCGTCTCCACAGCTGCGATCCGACGGTAGAGTCCGAGACGCAACTCGGTGTCCTGCACGTAGTCCTCAGGGATGAGCGCAGTGAGCGGCAGGTCGAGCGTGATCGGTTCGGACTCCAGCGCAGGCTTCCCGGAGCGGACTTCCTCGATTGCCTGGCTGAGTAGGCGCATGTAGAGGTCGTACCCGACCGCTCCGATGTGTCCGCTCTGCTCGGCGCCAAGCATGTTGCCGGCACCGCGGATCTCGAGGTCACGCATGGCGACGCGGACGCCCGCTCCAAGCTCGTTCGCCTCCTGAATCACTTCGAGCCGCTCTCGCGCTTCCGGTCGGAGGCTCTTGTGCGATTGGTAGAGCAGGTAGGCATAGGCGCGGTTCGTGCCGCGTCCCACGCGGCCGCGTAGCTGGTAGAGCTGCGTCAGGCCGAGCGTGTCGGCGTTGTCGATGATGATCGTGTTGACATCCGGGTTGTCAACGCCGGACTCGATGATCGTCGTCGCCAGCAGGATGTCGAACTCCTTCCGATAGAAGCCCAGCATCACCTCCTCGAGCACCTTCTCGTCCATCTGGCCGTGACCGATGCCGATGCGTGCCTCCGGAACGATGCGGCGGATGCGCTCGGCCAGCACATCGATGTCGTGAACCCGGTTATGAACGACGTAGACCTGTCCGCCGCGGTCCATTTCCCGGAGGATCGCCTCGCGGACGAGCTGTTCGGAGAACGGAGCGACGAATGTGCGGATCGGCAGGCGTGACTGCGGCGCTGTCTCGATCATGCTGATATCACGGACACCGGCCAGGGAGAGGTGGAGCGTGCGCGGGATCGGCGTCGCCGAGAGGGTGAGCACGTCCGTATCAATGCGAACCTGCTTGAGGAACTCCTTGTGACGAACACCGAACCGCTGCTCCTCGTCGATCACCACTAGACCGAGGTCCTTGAACTTCACGTCCTTTTGCACTAGCCGGTGCGTGCCGATGACGATGTCGACCTTGCCCTTCTCCAGGTCGTCGAGAATTCTCCGCTGCTGATTGCGTGAGCGCAGGCGCGAGCGCATTTCGATCCGGACCGGGAAGGCTGCGAGACGTTCTCGGAAGGTGTTGTAGTGCTGCAGCGCGAGGACGGTCGTCGGCACCAATACCGCGGCCTGCTTGCCGTCATTGACCGTCTTGAACGCCGCGCGCATGGCGATTTCGGTCTTGCCAAAGCCAACATCGCCGCAGACGAGCCGATCCATAGGGTTGGTCGACTCCATGTCGGAGGTCACTGCGTCGATTGCCGCCGTCTGGTCACGCGTCTCCTTCCACGGGAAGGCCTCGGCAAGCTCGTAGTCCCACTGCGTATCCGCCGGAAAGGCATGGCCACTGCCGGCCCCGCGGCGGGCATAGAGTTCGATCAGCTCGAACGCCATCTCCCGGACGGCACGACGGACACGCCGCTTCGTCCGCTGCCACTCACCGGATCCCAAGCGGTTGAGGGTCGGTGTCTGCCCCCCGCCGCTGTAGCGGGTGACCCGGTCGCTCTGGTCAATCGGCACGTAGAGCTTGTCGCCCCGGTCGAAGACAAGGAGCAGGTACTCGCGCTCGACGCCGCCGGTCTCCATCCGCATCAGGCCCGCGAACCTGGCGATGCCGTGATCGACGTGAACCACGTGCTCACCCTCGACAAGGTTGAGCGCGAAGGCGCGGTGATCGGCCATCGACCGCTTTGTGGTCCGCCGCGTGCGCTTCCGGAACCCGAAGAGCTCCAGGTCGGTCCAGACCCCGTACTTGCCATCCGCCCACATCCAGCCAGCGTCGAGACCAGATGGTCGAACCTCGATCATGCCCGGTCCGAGCGGCAGCGGCCGATTCGAACGGGTCTTCCGCTCTCGACGAGGGTGGAGGTCTCGCTCCTCGAGCAACTCGGTGACTCGCTGCACCTGGTCGGTTGCGATCGTGATCCGCCAGCCATCCGCGATCCGGCTCTGCAGGTCGATTGCCATATCGTCGAGCCGGCCCGCGTAGACGGGCGGGTTGCCAAGCATGCCCGCCTGCAGCGTTTTGCCCGCACGGCTCTCCCCGAGCAACAGTCGAGGATGCCGCGCGAGATCATCGCGGACAATCGGCCATCGGGTCACGGGAGAGGTGATTCCTGGCGACATCTCTCCGTTGCGGATCAACGACACCTCCAAATCGCGCGCCTGCTGCTCCCACTCGCTGGCAGCGAGATCGACAGCCTCTGGCTGGTCGACAATAACCGTCGAGCGGCCGTCGAGAAAGCGCAGCAGCGTGTCTCTCGTCATACTGACGTAGCCGGCGAAGAGATCCGGCGCACCGGGAGTGCTGCGGCTCGCGATCACCTCCAGCTGGTGCTCCCAGTCGTCGCGCACCTCGGCGCGAAGCATCGAGACGTCGATGCCGCGCAGCTGTGGCAGAGCATCTCTCAGGCGCCAGAGCGGTAGATCGAGCGTCGGCAGCAGCGTGACCCGCTCGACGCGGTCTCGTGATCGCTGCGAGTGCACGTCAAAGGTGCGGATGCTTTCGAGATCCGTATCGAAGAGATCGAGCCTGACGGGCAGCTCGTTCGCCGTCGGGAAGAGGTCGATGATGCCGCCTCGGATCGCGAACTGGCCCGGCTCCTGCACCATCGGCACCCGGAGATAGCCGATGCGGCCCAGCCAGTCCTGAAACTCCGAGAGGTCGAGACGGTCTCCCGGCACAAGCG
>DASYWL010000318.1:0-7081 GCA_035936055.1 Thermomicrobiales bacterium | reverse complement strand
CGCGAGGTCCTCAATCCCGGGATGGTGGGTGGTGCGCAGGAAGAGCCACTCGGTGTCGCTGATTGCCTCCTGGACGGGCATGGTGCGCCGAGCGGGATCGCCGGGTCCGAGTCCGACGATCGTGATGTCGGCGGTCATTGCGGCTTGTCGGAGGACGAGCCAATGCTCAGCACGGCCATGAACGCGTCCTGCGGGATTTCGACGCTGCCGACCATCTTCATGCGTGCCTTGCCCTCCTTCTGCTTCTCGAGCAGCTTGCGCTTGCGGCTCACGTCACCGCCGTAGCACTTGGAGAGCACGTTCTTGCGCATGGCCTTGATCGTTTCACGGGAGATCACGCGGCTGCCGATCGACGCCTGGATCGGCACGTCGAACATCTGGCGCGGAATCAGCCCGCGCAGCTTCTGCACCAGCTCGCGACCCTTGTAGTAGGCATCGTCACGGTGGGTGATGATCGAGAGCGCGTCGACCGCCTGGCCGTTGACCAACACGTCCAACTTGACCAGGTTCCCCTCGCGCATCTCGGCATACGAGTAGTCCAGCGAGGCGTAGCCCTGGGTACGGCTCTTGAGCGCGTCGTAGAAATCCACGATCAATTCAGCGAGCGGGATATCGTACTTCAGCTGCACGCGCTCCTCATCGAGGTAGATCATCTCGATGAACTTGGCCCGGCGACTTGTGGTCAGCTCCATGATCGTGCCGATGTAGCGTGACGGTGCGATGATGCTGAGGTGCATCCATGGCTCGAGGATCGCGTCGATCTCGCCGGTCGGCGGCATGTCCGACGGGTTGTGGATCTTGCGGATCTCGCCCGTGTTCAGCATGCGGACGTGGTACTGCACGCTGGGCGCGGTGGCGAGCAGGTCGATGTCGTACTCGCGCTCCAGCCGCTCCTGGATGATTTCCATGTGCAGCAGCCCGAGGAAACCGCATCGGAAGCCGAAACCCAGCGCCGCCGACGACTCGGGCTCGTAGGTGAGGGAGGCATCGTTGAGCTGAAGCCGGTCGAGCGCGTCGCGCAGCACCGGGAAATCATCGCTCTCGGTGGGGTAGAGGCCGGCGAATACCATCGGCTGGGCCGGCCGGTAGCCCTTCAGCGGCGTCTCGGCGGGTTTCTCTACGAGCGTGATTGTGTCGCCGACTTGAACGTCCTTGACCTCCTTCAGCCCGGTGGCGATGTAGCCTACCTCGCCGGTATTGAGCGAGGCGGTCGCCTGCAGATCCGGGTTGAAGAATCCGAGCTCGAGAACACCGGCCTCCTTCTTGGTGCCCATCACGCGGATCTCGTCGTGGTCGTCGATCTTGCCGTCGACGATCTTCACATAGGCGATCACGCCCTTGTACGGATCATAGTGGGAGTCGAAGATCAACGCGCGCAGCGGCTTGTCGATCCCCTCGTTGTCGGGCGGCGGAACCGTCTGCACGATCGCTCCGAGGATCTCGTCGATACCCGTCCCCTCCTTGGCGGAGGCGGGGATGATCTCCTCGCCGAGCAGGCCGATGAAGTCGGCGACCTCCTTGCCGACGCGTTCCGGGTCGGCATTTGGGAGGTCGATCTTGTTGATCACGGCAATCATCGCCAGGTCGTGTTCGAGCGCGAGGTAGACATTGGCCATCGTCTGCGCCTCAATACCCTGCGCCGCGTCGACCACCACCAGCGCGCCCTCACTGGCAGCGAGCGAGCGGGAGACCTCGTAGGAGAAATCGACGTGGCCCGGCGTGTCGATCAGGTTGAACTGGTACTTCTGCCCATCCTGCGCCGTGTAGGCCATGCGGACCGCCCGCGCCTTGATTGTGATCCCCTTCTCGCGCTCGAGGTCCATCGAGTCGAGCAGCTGCTCCTTCATCTTGCGGTCTTCGACCGTCTCCGTCCGCTGCAGCAGCCGATCGGCCAGCGTCGACTTGCCGTGGTCGATGTGGGCGATGATGCAGAAATTGCGGATATGGGATGTCGCTGACTGCTCGCTCATGGGTGGACTGGCATCCGTTCTGTCAAGGGGTTGGGGGCGCGAAGACATGCCGGTTTCGGGACTGGCTGCGTTCCCGGCAAGTATAGCGGAGAGGGTGGGACGGCCCTGTTCGCGCGCGTGTCGACTGTTCCTAGGGGCCGATGTGACCGGGCAGCCGACCCCTGAGGGGAGCGGGAAGGCGGGCGGCGGCTTTGCTGGTGATCTGCAGCAGCTCCGGGATGCGCAGGAGCCACGCGGCGACGACGAACGCCAGCATGTACATGCCCAGCGCGTAGACGAAGAACGCCTCGCGCATCAGCAGCGGGATCTCCTTGTCGGTCTGCACCTCCAAGACGGTCTCGATCGTCAGCCAGATCAGCAGGGCCATGACGGTGGTTGCCAGCAGCACGCGGAGCAGCCATGGTGCGAACGTACTGCTCACCACGCCACCCGCTCGCTGGCGCAGGAAGAGCCAGAGGATCACCGCCTCGGCACCGGTGGTCACGCTCAGTGCCAGCGCCAGCCCTGCGTGACTCAGTGAGTCGATCAGCAGCGATGCGAGCAGCAGGTTCAGCGCCACAGTGAGCACGCCAGTGACGACCGGGGTGCGGGTATCCCGTGTGGCGTAGAAGACGCGCGTCAGGATCTCGGTGAGCGCGTAGCCGACCAGGCCGAGCGCAAAGAAGGCGAGCGGTGTTGCCACCAGATCGGTCGAGTTCTCGTCGAAGGTACCGCTCTGGTAGATGAGCCGCACGATCGGCTCGCGGACGAGGTAGAGTCCGATCCCGGCAGGGATGCTGAGAAAGAGCAGCGGCCGAAGGGTTCGATCGAGCGTCGCTCGGAACTCCTCCGTCCTGCCTTGGCTGTAAAGCGCGGCGAGCGTCGGGAAGATGACCGTCGAGATGCTCAGCGCCAGCACGCCGTGGGGCAGCATCAGCAGTTGCCAAGCGTAGTTGAGTGCCGAGACGTGCTCGTCCGAGGTCGTCGAGGCGAAGGCGTTGATGGCAATGAAGTTGACCTGAAAAGCGGCTAGCCCGACGATGCGCGGCCCCAGCAGCCGGGCCACATCGACCAGCCCCTCGACCTGCCGGCTGATCGTCGGTGTGAAGACAAGACCGGAGCGCAGCACGCCGGGCAGCTGGATCAGCATGTGGCCGACGGCACCAGCGATCACCGCCCAGCCCACAGCGTGGATGCCGTAGGTCGGCGCGAAGGCGACAGCGCCAACGATGATCGAGGCGTTGTAGACCAGCGGCGCGAGGGCTGGCAGCGTGAACTGATGCTGTGCCTCGAGGATGCCCTTGAAGGCGATGCCGGTTCCCAGGAAGATGGGAGAGAGGAGCAGGATGCGCATCAGCTCGACGGCGAGGTCGGTCGTCTCGTCGTCGAAGCCGGGTGCGACGACCATCATCAGCGGCCGGGCGAGCACGAAGGTGAGCAGCGACAGGGCGAGCATCACGAGACCCGCCCATGTCAGCACCGCCGACGCGAGCCGCCAGGCGCGCTCCTCGTCGCCTCGGGTGAGGAAGTCACCGAAGATCGGAATGAACGCCGCGCCGAACGACCCCGCGATCACGACGAGAAAGAGCAGGTCGGGGATGCGGAAGGCACTCACGTACGCGTCCATTTCGCTGGTGGTACCGAACTGGTTTGCCAGCACCACCTCGCGGACGAGCCCCAGCACCCGCGAAAGCACGAACGCCAGACTGACGATGATGGCGCTGCGCGCGAGCGATCTCGCGCCGGGCGATGCCTCAGTGGAGCGCTCGGCCGCAGTGTCGCGTTCTCGCGGAGCGGTCGATCCGGCGAGTTGACGTGCCTGGCTCATGGTGTCCCTGTGTGCTGGTTGCTGCGGTCTCGGCGCCTCGGCGCGGCATGGCGCTTGAGGATGGGCGCGGCCATGAGGTAGAATACCGCGAAGGCCCGTCCTGGGTCTCTTTCTTGCTGTGTCCGCTACGCTGACAGCCGTGATCCTGCCCGCGCGTGCTGTCGATGATCATCAGGACAGAATTCGACGCACACAATCGTCAGGAAGGGTACCAGTGGCAAACAGCAAATCCGCCGAGAAGCGCGTTCGGGTCACGGCCCGCAACGCCGAGCGCAACCGCCGTTACCGGTCGTCGTCCCGCACGCTCGTCAAGCGAGCCGAGATTGCGATCCGCGAGGGTGACCAGGACGCCGCACAGGATGCCGTGCAGCACGCCATCGCCGCGCTGGACCGTACCGCCTCGAAGAAGGTGATCCATCCGAATAACGCCGCCCGTCGGAAGAGCCGGCTGATGGCGAAGTTCAACGCGATGGGCCAGCAGGCCTAGCGCTTGGCGAAAATCACATGAACACGCAGAACAGCGGGGCCCGAACGACCGGGCCCCGCTGTTCTGCGTGTTCATGTGTGAGTCCGTGACTGCTGGATCAGGTTAGCCTGCTCGTGACACCGAACATGCTCCCTCCCTCACATCCCTGCGCAGACTGATCGCGCCAATGAACGCACCATTGCGGAGGTTCTCGTATGTTCTATCACGTCAAGGAATTGCAGTACGAAGCCAGGCCGGAGTGGCCCGACCCACTCTTCGCCAACCGGCTGCAGGAGCTGGTCGGCGTCAAGTTCGGGGAAATGACCGTGGTGATGTCCTACCTCTTCCAAGGGTGGGCTTGCCGAGGACCGGAGAAGTACCGGGACATGCTGCTCGACGTCGGCACCGAGGAGATCGCCCACGTCGAGATGCTGGCCGTCCATGATCGCCCGGTTGCTTGACAAGGCGCCGGCGAACGAACAGGAAGACGCTGTTCGGAACCCTGTCGTTGAAGCGGCGATGGGCGGCTCGAGCGTTGAGCAGGTCGTCTTCGCGGCAATGAATCCACAGCATGAGATCGTGACCGGTCAGTGAGCCGCCGCGACGGACAGCGCTGGAAATCCGTGGAGCGGTCACTTCGCCGCTGCGAGTGGCAACTTGGTGGCCGATTTCCGGTGGAACCTTATGGCCGAGAGCCAGGGCAACCTGCAAGTGAGTCGGCTCTACGCGATGACCGAGGACACCGGCGTGCGCGACATGCTCTCGTTCAACCTCGCGCGCGACATCATGCACCAGAACCAGTGGCAGGCTGCCATCGAAGATCTCGAGTCGGACGGCCTGCACCAGTTCCGGATCCCGAGCCCGTTCCCCTACGAGCGCATCGAGATGGATCAGCTCTACACGTTCTGGAACCTCTCCGAGGGCACGCAGAGCCAGGAAGGACGCTGGGCCAAGGGCCACACGCCGGACGGCCATGGCGAGTTCGAGTACCTGGCCGATCCCAAGCCGCTGACGCAGGACAAGGGAGAGCTCCAGACGGGCGATCCGCGCCTGCACGGCACGCCAAAGGAACCGATGCCGGCGGTGACCGAGGGCCCGAACCCACGCGAGGGTCAGGAGGTTCCCTCCAACATCAAGAAGGGCGACGTGAAGAAGACTGCGACCGGATAACACGGCACGATCCGCTAGAGACCGAGAAACCTCCGGGCAATGATTCGCGCGGCAGTTTCAGGTGTGGCGTCAGAAGTACCGGAGGGTGGTTCAACGGGACCGAGGGGCCATGCCGGCAATCACATAGTGGATGACATCGATCGCATCCCGCAGCTCGCCGGTCTTCATCATCCGGTCAGCTGTGGTCATCAGACGCATCGCCCGCCGCGCGCGTCCGGGCGACGAACTCCTGAGTCCGCGTGCGACGGCCGTCATCCGGTTGGGGTTGCTGAGACCGATCTCCTTACCAATCTGGACCGGCTCTCGGCCGTCAGCGATGGTCAGGATTGCGGTCAGCTCGATCGTCTGGCCAAGCTGCGCGAGCACCTTGTGTGGGTCTTCTCCGGCGGCAACGAGGCGATCCAGCTCGGTGGTCGCATCGGAGACATCACCCCGAACGACGGCGTCGATGAAGCCGAAGATCCGGTCGTCTTCGCCGCGCGCGACCAGCTCGTCGATCAGCTCATGTGTGATCGGCCCGGGATCGGCAGCAGTCGCAAGCTTCGTCACCTCGCCGCGCAGCAGCTCCAGGTCGGGCGGTCGATCGAATGCCGGATTGTTGCCCTTGCGCTGCCACGTCTGTGGATAGAGCTGCTCGGCGAGATGGCGGGCGGCCATGTCATCGATGCTCGAACCGAGCGACTCCGCACCCTTGCGGATCCAAGTGACGAGCTGCGGTCCCCGAGGTGGATCACCCTCGACCGTGATGGCGTCGGCGGGCAGCGACTTTCGCACGCCGGCGGGAACGCTCGCCAGCGTCGGGTCGGCGAGGATGAGCGTCGAGACTTCCGGCACCGAAGAAAAGAGGGCATCCCAGTCGGCTGCGCTCTTGCCACGCCCGCCGGACTTGTTCATCTTCGAAATGAAGTTGTGCACGATGACGACCCGGCCCGCTGAGAAGAACCCGGCACTGCCGATCGCATTGATGACGTCGCTCATGGAGGCGGTGTTTCCGTCCATCTCGCTGGTCGACTGTCCGTCGGGGTCTGCCTTCCTGGCGTGCTTGGCCACGGCGTGGCGCACCATCGAGGCATCGGGGCCGACGGCTATCACGATCATCGCGAGCGATGCTCCGTTTCATCGTCAGGGGAACGAGAAGGGATGGTCAGGTTCGGGGCGGATGCGATGTGGAGCCTTGAACCTAGTTACCTAGGTGGGTGCCGCAGCCTGCCGCAGGACACGTCCCACGCGGAGCAGCTCCCGGCTCTGAAAGTGTTGGCTCAAGACCACATCCGACAGAGCCGCACTCCCGAACCGACCGGATACGCAGTGTACCAAGTGGAAGGGAGGTGATGCAATGCGTCTGGCTACCGTGCGTGCGACAATCAGCGGGATGAACGAATGGCGCCCGCCGAGGCGTCGGCGCAGGGAACGAGGACAGCATGACCGACCGCCAGCACGCACCGCATCACCGTCGGGTTGTGGTGACAGGCATGGGCGCGCTCTGCGCCCTCGGAAACACCGTCGAGCCGATCTGGAATGCCGCCGTCTCAGGTGCATCCGGCGTCGCACCGATCACGCACTTCGATGCCGAGGGGTACGAGACGACCATCGCCGGCGAGGTGAAGGGGTTCGAACCGGACGAGGCCGTCGGGCGGAAGGGGAGTCGGCGCATGGACCGCTACACCC
>DASYWL010000317.1:0-1828 GCA_035936055.1 Thermomicrobiales bacterium | reverse complement strand
CCGGTCATGAACCGGCGAGCCGAATGGGCGTGGTCGATCTCGATACGTTCGGCGAGCACAGCCGGCTCAACACGCAGCGTTGCCAGCCGGGCGAGACCGACAACATCTATCCCATCCTCTGGTCGCTCAAGACCGCGCTCTACTATCCGCACAAGGTCTTCGGCTACGGCGACCTCGACGACAAGCTGTGGGGATTCATCTACGAGCTTCGCGAGCGGGACATCGACTCCATCGACCGCCTGGAGCAGCTCTTCAAGGAGATCGATAACCACTTCAGCGACGAGGGGACGGACTACTGGGAGGGCCACCACAAGGCGACGATCCGCAAGGCGCAGAACCGCTTCAAGGGCCTGCAGGACAAGCTCGGAGGCCTGCTTGCGCGCGGCCACGTACAATCCAGGACGATCCCGACGGCGGACTCGCCGTTCGTCGACCAGGAGTTGCGGGTGATCGACATCTCGCAGGCAAACTCGACCGCGGCCGAGCTGCTGGTGAGTTCCATCATCAACGCGGTCTGGAAGATGGCCGAGAAGGCTGAGCTCGGCGTCACGAAGCTCATCGTCTTCGTCGACGAGCTCAACAAGTACGCGCCCGCCGGGGGCGAGGGCGGGTTGCGTGACACGCTGGTCGACATCGCGGCGCGTGGTCGCCACCTCAACGTCGTCCTCTTCGGCGCGCAGCAGTTCCGGTCGCGGGTCGACGGCGAAATCCTCGGCAACTGCGGCACCTCGCTCTACGGACGAGTCGGCGACGAGGAGATCATCAACGCCGCGTACCGATCGATCTCGGAGACCTCGAAGTCGGAACTCCTCGGCCTGCCCAAGGGACGCCTGCTGGTCCGCCACGCTCACTTCCGCGAACCGCTCTTCGGTACCTTCCCGATGCCACCGACCATCCGGGGCATCGACGGCCAGCGCATCTTCGGCGGCGAACAGAGCTCGGTGCGGAAGCAGCCGGCAGATGGGCTCCACGCGCTCCTGCAGTCGCTGTTGGGCGACCACGCGCCTAGGCGGGCAGACGTCCACACCGAGTGTGAGGGAATCGCGGACGAGGCGATCAGCGAGGTCACAATGAAGATCCGCCGAGAGTACTCCGGTGGCAATCATCGCGGCAATGCCTGGGGGCAGACCATGAAGTACCTGCGCGTGAAGCGCTACGGGGCGAGCAATCGATGACCCGATCGCTCCGAATCGCACACATCAGCGATACCCATCTCGGGTACCGCGCCCTGCCCCACCAGGATCCGCTCACCGGCCGCAACCAGCGCTCCGTCGACGTCGAGCGATCGTTCAGCGCCGCTGTCGACGACATCCTTCGGCAGGAGGTTGATCTCGTCCTGCATGCCGGGGATGTGTTCCATCAAAGCCGGCCGAACTGGCATGCCGTCCGCCATTTCGTCATGGAGTGGCGCCGAATCGAGGCGGCGGGCATCCCTTCAGTCGTCATCGCCGGCAACCATGACACGCCGCGCTACCGGGCGGGCGGATCGGTGTTCAGCGTGCTCGAGGTGGCCCTGCCACACACACGCATCTCGGCCGGCTACGAGGAGGAGGAGATCACCTTCGATGAGCTCGGCATCCGCGTGCAGACGGTGCCGCACGGCGCGCTCACCAACCCGGACAAGCCGGTCGGCTACGCGGTTCCGGAATTCCGGAACATCCTGCTCATCCACGGCATGCTGCCGGGCATCCTTCCATCGGGGCATGTGACGGAGCCGGGCGAGCAGGAGCTCGACACCGAGCTCTTCGAGCCGGACTTCGCCTACATCGCGCTTGGACACTACCACATCCACACCAGCCCGGTCTCCGGCGCCTGGTACGCCGGCTCC